>CAZTQR010000006.1:0-79265 GCA_964615795.1 uncultured Ignavibacteriaceae bacterium | reverse complement strand
GGGATAGTGCTTAATGTCGAATTGTTATCATCTCATTCTCTTCCTTGTGAAAATGTTTTTTGACGGGAGTGGCTGACTATGAAAGAAGCGGTTCAGTTGATAATTGATAATTGATAGTTTGAATATTACCTTATTTTACACAATTCACTCGGCCGCAACGGAATAAAATGCACAGTACTTAATACCGGATGCCTAATACTTAAAACCGAAATGAAACCGACCGGCAACGTAACTTTCCTCTTCACCGACATCGAAGGCAGTACAAGGCTTTCGCAGGATTTTCCCGAATCGCTTCCGTCTGCTCTTAAAAGACACAATGAAATTCTGAATGAAGTTGTTGAGTCATTTAATGGTTTTGTATTTAAGAAAATAGGTGATGCATTTTGCTGCGCGTTTGAAGATGCTTCAGATGCTGTTTGTGCTTCTGTTGAAATTCAGAAAAGACTGAAGAATGAAAAGTGGAATGATGCTGTAATCAAGGTCAGGATTGGAATCCATTCGGGAACTGCCGAATGGAATGGACATGATTACATGGGTTACATAACGCTTGCAAGAGCGGCCAGAGTAATGTCAGCTGCTTATGGTGAGCAGATACTTATTTCCAATGATGCATATGTACTTTGCCTCGAAGGCATAAAGACTCTAAGTGAAAAAGGGTCTGATATAAATACATTGAGTCCTGAATCCTCTGAGGCAGATGAAATTTCATTCCGGGATCTCGGTGAGCGCAGACTGAAAGATGTCATTCAGCCGATCCGGCTTTATCAGATAGCCTGTCCCGGTCTTCGCGAAGACTTCCCGCCTTTAAAGACACTTGATGCTCGTCCGAATAATCTTCCGATACAGTTGACAAGTTTTATAGGACGTGAAAAAGAGATGAAGTTTGTAAAAGATGAACTCAAAAATAACCGGCTGTTAACTCTGACCGGAACAGGCGGAGCAGGTAAAACAAGATTCGCCCTTCAGACGGCTGCTGATGTTATTGATGAATTTGAAAATGGTGTATGGTTTGTTGATCTTTCAGCACTAAAAGATGTTGCATTATTATCAACAACGATGATGAATGCTATCGGCATTAAGGAAGAATCAAAGAAGACTCCAGATGAAACATTGGTTGATTATCTGAAGGACAAAGAAACTTTAATTATACTCGATAACTGCGAGCAGTTAATAAATGCCTGTGCTTTGCTGACAGAAAAGTTATTATCTTCTTGTCCGAAGCTTAAGATAATTTCAACAAGCCGGGAATCAATGAATTGCAGTGGAGAGTTTACATACAGAATTCCTCCGCTAACTCATCCTGATCCGAATCAAAACAACACTCCGGAAGAGTTGACTCAATATGAATCAGTCAGGCTCTTTATCGAAAGAGCACTTTCTGTAAATCCGAATTTCAGAGTAACAAATCAAAATGCGCCTGCGCTGGCTGAAGTGTGCTTGAAGCTTGACGGGATTCCTCTTGCGTTGGAACTTGCTGCAGCAAGGACAAAAGTATTGTCAATAGAAAAAATACATGAACGGCTGGATGACAGATTCAATCTTCTGACAGGTGGCAAGAGAACTGCTATGCCAAGACAGCAGACTTTGAGAGCTTTGATTGACTGGAGCTATGATCTGCTTTCAGAAAATGAAAAAATTCTATGGTCCAGACTTTCAGTATTTAACGGAGGATGGACACTTGAGGCGGCGGAAGAGGTTTGTTCGGATGAAACCATCGATAAGAATGAGATACTTGACCTTCTGAGTCAGCTTACAGAAAAGTCAGTTGTGATCTATGATTTTTCAAAAAACAGATACAGGATACTTGAAAGTCTGAAACAATACGGAAGTGAAAAATTATCAGATGATAAAAAAGTTTTCTTACAGCATCTGAACTATTTTTTACAGCTGTCTAAGAAAGCAAGACTCGAATTGATAGGTGAAAATACAAAATTCTGGATGCATGTAATTGAAGCTGATCATAACAATTTTATTTCTGCTATAGAATGGTCTGTCAACAATGAGAATAAAGAAACAGGCGCTGATATTTCAAATGCAATTGGAAGTTTCTGGAGCAGAATGGGGCAGTATTCAACCGGAATAAGGCTTATTGAAATTATTCTGGAAAGTTCGGGCGGCCTGAGTAAAATATTAAAAGGAGATTTGCTTAACTGGATTGGTAGTTTTAGAATTTCGCTTGGGGATATTGAACAAGCTAAAAAATATTTGGAAGAAAGCTTGGGTTTAAGTAAAGAAATTGGTGATAAAAGAGGAATTGCTGAATCCATGCTCAGGCTGGGAAATGTTACAAACTCTCTGGGAGATTTTGAACTGGCAAAGAATTATTACGAAGATAGCCAGGATGCTTATAACGAAATTGGTTCCAAAAGTGGAATTGCTGCAGCCACACTTAGCCTGGGACAAATTGCATGTTATCAGGGAGATTATGAACTGGCTAAGAAATATAACGAAGAGAGTCTGTCTATTTTCAAAGAGATTGGTCACAAATATGGAATAGCTATAACAATAAACAACCTTGGAGATGTATCATTATTTCAGGGAGATTATGAGTTGGCGAAAAAGTATCTTAAAGAAGGTCTGGATTTGCTTAAAGAAATTGGCAACAAAAAAGGCATGGCATTTTCCATTAACACATTAGGAAATATAGTATTAAATCAGGGAGATTATGAACTGGCAAAGAAGTATTATGATGAAAGCTTAGTAATATTTAAAGATATTGGTCACAAACATGGAATTGCTCTATCAATACTCTGTCTGGGAATGGTAGTATTCAATCAGGGATATTCTGAACAGGCAAAGAAATATTATGAAGAAAGCCTGGTTATCAGAAAGGAAATCGGAGACAAGAATGGAATTGCGGAATCAATTAAGAATATAGGGAATGTATCATACGTTCAGGGAGATTATCAGCAGGCTGTGAAATACTATAGAGAAAGCCTGGACATCTACAAAGAAATTGGCAGCAAGAATGGAATTGCTAACTCCATAAATG
Source organism: uncultured Ignavibacteriaceae bacterium (assembly GCA_964615795.1). Lineage (GTDB taxonomy): Bacteria > Bacteroidota > Ignavibacteria > Tepidaquicellales > Tepidaquicellaceae > JADJAH01. The sequence continues at coordinate 76,273 of CAZTQR010000006.1, read as the reverse complement.
GCTTGGGAAATATTGCATTCTGTAAGAGAGAATTCGGACAGGCCAAGAAACATTACAGAGAAAGTTTGGCTATCTTTAAAGAAATTGTTGACAAAATTGGAATCACTAATTCCATAAACAATCTGGGAAAAACAGCGTACGGGCTGGGAGATTTTGAAAAAGCAATAAAATTGATAGGCGCGGCAGAAAATTTATTAGAATCAATGGGAGTCGTGTTTGATAAATATGAACAGAAAATTAAAGATGAAATTATTGAAAAACTTCATGAACAGTTAACCAAAGACGAATATGATAAATACCACGAAGAAGGGAAGAAGCTTACTATGGAAGAAGCGGTTCAGTTTATATTTGATAATTGATAATAAATCGTTGATAGTTTGAATAATATTTTGCTTTGCACAATACACAAATCCAAATGAAACCAAACGGCAACGTAATTTTCCTCTTCACCGACATCGAAGGCAGTACAAGGCTTTCTCAGGATTTTCCCGAATCGCTTCCGTCTGCTCTTAAAAGACACAATGAAATTCTGAATGAAGTTGTTGAGTCATTTAATGGTTTTGTATTTAAGAAAATAGGTGATGCATTTTGCTGCGCGTTTGAAGATGCTTCAGATGCTGTTTGTGCTTCTGTTGAAATTCAGAAAAGACTGAAGAATGAAAAGTGGAATGATGCTGTAATCAAGGTCAGGATTGGAATCCATTCGGGAACTGCCGAATGGAATGGACATGATTACATGGGTTACATAACGCTTGCAAGAGCGGCCAGAGTAATGTCAGCTGCTTATGGTGAGCAGATACTTATTTCCAATGATGCATATGTACTTTGCCTCGAAGGCATAAAGACTCTAAGTGAAAAAGGGTCTGATATAAATACATTGAGTCCTGAATCCTCTGAGGCAGATGAAATTTCATTCCGGGATCTCGGTGAGCGCAGACTGAAAGATGTCATTCAGCCGATCCGGCTTTATCAGATAGCCTGTCCCGGTCTTCGCGAAGACTTCCCGCCTTTAAAGACACTTGATGCTCGTCCGAATAATCTTCCGATACAGTTGACTAATTTTATCGGCAGGGAAGATGAAATTAAAAGCGTTAAGGAATTATTGAAGGCAAACCGGTTATTGACAATATTCGGTACAGGCGGTGCCGGAAAGACCAGGTTGTCACTTCAGACAGGAGCTGACCTGATAGATGATTTTGCAAACGGAGTTTGGTTCCTGGAACTGGCAGCTATAAGCGATCCTGATTATGTTCCAATTGCCCTGATGAATATATTCGGTCTGAAGGAAGAAATGAATATTGAACCGGAAAGAACTTTAACTGACTATTTAAAAAACAAAGAGATATTAATCATACTTGATAACTGTGAGCATTTGATTGAAGCATGTGCGGAAGTATCTGCAAAACTGCTCTCTGCATGCCCGGGACTGAAGATAATTGCTACAAGCCGCGAATCTCTGAACATTCCGGGAGAGCGTTTATTTACAATTCCGCCGCTTACACAACCGGATCCGAAAAAGAATAACACACCTGATCAGTTAACTCAGTATGAATCAGTCCGATTGTTTGTCGAAAGAGCAATTGCAGTTAACCCGAAATTCAGAGTAAATAATAGGAACGCTCATGCAATTGCCGGAATATGTTCCAGTCTTGACGGAATCCCGCTGGCTATTGAACTTGCTGCAGCGAGAATAAAGATACTTTCACCGGAAAAGATATTTGAGAGACTGGATGACATGTTCAATCTTCTTACAGGAGGCGTGCGAACAGCTATGCCAAGACAGCAAACATTAAAAGCGCTTATAGACTGGAGCTATGACCTTCTCACAAAAAAAGAAAAGACGTTATGGAGCAGGCTGGCTGTATTTTCCTGCGTGTTTACTCTTGAAGCTGCCGAAGAGATCTGTTCCGATGAATTCATAAAGAAGAATGATATTCTCGATCTGATAACTGCTCTTTGTGAAAAGTCAATTGTAATTTATGACGAATCAAAAGAGCGTTACAAACTTCTTGATTCAATCAGACAATACGGAAGAGAAAAACTTCAGACGGATAATAGAATATTCTCAAAGCATCTGGATTATTTTTTAAAACTTTCGCAATCAGCAAAACCCGAATTAAAAGGTACCAATCTCAAGGAATGGCTGGACTTACTTGAAGCAGATCATAATAATTTCATATCAGCCATCGAATGGGGAATAAGAAATGAAGAAGCAGAAAAAGGAGCAATTGTTGCTTATGGCATAGGAAAATTCTGGGAAATTCGCGGACAATATTCAACGGGAATGAAAGTACTTGAGAGCATACTGAAAAAGCATGATCGTTTAAGCAAGAACACAAAAGCAAACATACTTAACCTTTCTGGTAATCTGAACAGATATCAGGGAAATTATGAAAACGCCGGAAGATATTTTGAGGAGAGTCTGGCTTTATTCAGGGACATTGAAGATGTAATGGGAATTTCCACAACTGTCAACAACCTGGGAAACCTGGCATACACTCAGGGAAAATTTGATACTGCAAAGAAATTTTTTGAAGAAAGCATGGCAATAAAGAAAGAGATTGGAGACAAGATGGGAGTTGCCGGCTCTATGAACAACCTCGGCGGTGTGGCATTCTCCACCGGAAAATATGAAGAAGCAAGGATGTATTATGAAGATAGCCTGGCTATCAGAAAGGAGATCGGAGATAAGCATGGAGTTTCCGCTTCTCTGAACAACCTTGGCGGGCTAGAGTTATACCGGGGGAATTTTGAGAAGGCCAGGAAATACTTTGAAGAAAGTCTTGATATCAAAAGGGAAATTGGAGACAAAAAAGGAATTGCTGCTTCACTTGGAAACGTAGGCTCAGTTGCGAAAACTCAGGGAGATTTTGAATTGACGAAAAAAATCTATGAGGAAAGTCTGGCTGTATTCAGGGAAATAGGTGACAAGCAGGGAATTGCCAATTTCCTCAATAACCTGGGTGATCTTGTGAGCTTACAAAAGGATTATGAACAGTCGATCAAATATTATGAGGAAAGCCTGGCAATTTTCAGGGACATCGGTGACAAACAGGGAATTGCCACTTCACTAAGCAACCTTGGAAAAGTCTTGATCTCCACAGAAGATTTTGAACCCGCCGGGAATTATCTTAAAGAAAGCCTGAAAATCTTCAGCGACATCGGTGACAAACACGGAATTGCTTTATCATTCTACGGTCTGGGAAATCTGGCATTTTTTCAGGGAGATAATTTAAAGGCTAAAAGATTTTTTGAAGAATGTGTTTTGATCAGAAATGAAATTGGTGACAAAGCGGGAATTACTGAATCGATAAACAAACTGGGAATTGTTGAATTCAGAATCGGTGATTTTGTAAAAGCTATAAAATGTCTCAGCGTTTCAGAAAAATTTTTTGAGACATACAGAGATATATTTGATGAACATGATGTAGATTTAAAGTACGAAACTATTAACAGGCTTCGTGAATATTTAGGCGAAGAAGATTTCAGGAAATACAGAGAGGAAGGTGAGAAGATGACAATGGAAGAAGCTTGCCAGATGGTATTTAGTAGTCAAAAGAATTAATCATCTGTTTTACTCGATACACAACACGCAGTGTTACATGAAGCCCGGCGGCATTGTCACCTTTCCGCTGTTGCTGGTGACCCTCCTGCCCGCAGACGGAATTATAAAAGCGATCCACGCAGGCCGCCCTATATTCGGGAACATCAAGAGCGACTGAGAATGTACCTGTTTTCCGGTTCCGGTGAATTCATGAACGACTAATCATTGCAATCACCAATGCAGAAGAAAGGTGGTGTGAAAATCATCATTCCGAGCTCAAATCCTCCTCCCTTATCTCCTCCGAACTCATCGTCGTATGACAGCGCAAACACGGAGTATTGATTCGGCTCCCATCGCAATCCGGCCCTGTATTCTGGCTTTGTATTAAGGTCGCCTTCAGAGCCGTAGACCTCACCGACCAATGAGAAAGTGGGATCGAACGGATACCAGGCCAGTCGTGTGGAATATGTAAATGCCCAGGCCGTAGTTTGTTCTTCTCCGAAATTTCTGGTGACGCTTGCACCCGGCATAATATCCCATGAAACTGCATTGTCGAAGAAAGGAATGGTTACAGGCGCATTTGTCCAAAAAGTCTTAAATGCGTCATTGGCTCTGTCGCTTCCGTCAAGATATCCCGGATCGAGTCCTGTCCCAAACTTTACAGCCACTCCGCCGGTCTTTGCCTTGTTTTCAAAGATCATATACTTGGCATATAAAGAAGTTGAGTGTCCGTCATCTGTAAGAGGATCATTGTCATCATTATAAAGATATGCTGCTGCAGTGAATTCCCAATTTCGCAACAAGGAAAACGTTGTCATGAACATTGAGTTTCTCTCGCCATAGGTAAGAATGATTGTTGCTACTCCCTTGGGCTTTGACAAGTAGTTGTCAGAGTTGAACTGCTGTGCCTGTACCGGGTTGTTGATCAGTGCAGCGGCTAACAACACAATCCCGGTAAATATTTTGCCTGAATGATTCTTCATGTCACGGATATTTATTAATACGATTTTCACAGAGATTGTCTTAATGTTTGTGATCAGCGTAGCTTCTTTAAGAACTGGCAGAAGCATTGTACTTCTGCAACTAATCTCAAACAATTTTTGAAAATTACAATTGAATATCGCTCTTTTCTATTGACATATTTTGGGTGTGCGATCTTTAACATTTTAGTTAAGTTCGATTGATAATTATGAGTTGAGCACATGTAAATGGATCCATTCCCAAATTACTTCGGTACATTGATCAGGAAAATCATGTGATCCCTCGCGGCGCAGTCTTCGTCGCGTCCCGAAAACACAAATCGTTTTCGGGACTGCTCAGCCAGACGCCGCATTTTTGCAGTGCATCAGAATTTTTGTCCTGACGGAAGAAAGAGATGAATATCCTGAACTGCGTGATCAACCCTTACACATTTGCCGGAGGTCTGCACAGAAAATGAACATTGAAATTGAACTCGGGAATTCGGAATTTTCACCAAGCAGGAATCAATGAAAATCAAGTCTTATTATCTGAGCAGGTTTTTCATGCCCGCTCTCATTATGATCTGTCTGTTCGGTGTGCAAGGCAAGGGAGAATGCGCCGGCTCAGGCGTGCTCTCCGATGCCCTCATCATTGAATTGTATGCGGGTAATCCTCACGATAAGAAACTTGTCTGGATCTACTTCAAAGATAAGAATGGGCAGTATGGTGAAAATTTCCTTTCGAAGAGGGCACTTGAGCGTATCAGAAAACGCTCGTCGCAGGCAGATGCACTGTCACATCTCGACCTGCCTGTTAACTCTGATTATGTCCGGGACGTGGCACTTACTGGAGCACAGATAAGGAACAGGTCCAAATGGTTCAATGCAGTGTCATGCTATGCGGATGTGAACCAGATATCTCTCATTTCCCGCTTCACATTTGTTTCTCACATTGGACTTGTGGCAAAATACAAGCATGCAGAAGCGGTTGCCGCTGATAATCTGTCCCTGCTTCCGGAGAGCGAATCGGACGATCCGCTTGGAATCAATTATGGTCCTTCGCTGAATCAGTCCAACATTATCAATGTTCCCCCGGCGCATGACAGGGGCTTCACCGGTCAGGATGTACTCATTGCATCTTTTGATTCGGGTTTTGATAATCTTGAACATAACTGCTTCAACAAGATCAGGCTCAAAGGGCTGAGGACCTATGATTTTGTCAACGGCGATACGATCGTTGCTAACGGTTCCGGGAGAATGGGCAACGGAGCCCACGGCACGCTGACTCTTTCGCTGATCGCAGCATACGATCCGGGCTATCTTGTATCTCCAGCGTTTGATGCACAATACCTGCTTGCAAAGACGGAGAACACTGACAGCGAAACGCCGCTTGAAGAAGACAACTGGATCGCCGCCGCAGAATGGGCGGACAGCCTTGGAGCGGACATCATTACCAGCTCACTCGGATATCTTAACTTCAATCCGCCTTATCCGTCATATACATGGCAGTCAATGAACGGCAGTACCGCACTCATTACAAGAGCGGCTGACATCGCCGTGAGCAAAGGGATTGTTGTTGTAGTGTCCGCCGGAAATGACGGCTTCAATTCATCACACAATACCCTGAGCGCGCCCGCCGACGCCTTTAATGTGATCACTGTCGGAGCCGTTACAACAGGAAGGCAAAGGGCGGCATTCTCATCAGTGGGACCGACCACAGACGGAAGGATCAAACCTGATGTCATGGCTTACGGAGTTAACAATCATACCGCAAGGCCGGGGGCCGGGGGAGTTGGTTACATAAATTCCAATGTGGGAACATCGCTTGCCTGTCCAATGGTTGCCGGCGTCTGCGCCATGGTGCTTTCGGCAAACCCGGAACTGAATCCCCTGCAGGTGAAGGACATATTAAGGAATACGGCGACCAACAGCTCTTCGCCGAATAATCTGATGGGATACGGGATTGTCAATGCCTGGTCTTCAGTTCAGCTTGCATTCATTTCCGGAACAAACGAACCTGCTGACTTCATACTGAGTCAGAATTTCCCCAATCCGTTCAATCCCTCAACAACCTTCAGATTTTCGCTAACCAGAGCGGCAACTGTAAGCCTGCACTTGTATGATTTGCGCGGCAGGCTCATAGAGACCATTGTGAATGAAAGGGTTTATACTGCAGGAGTCAAGGATATCACAAGAGATTACAGCTCATACAAAATCTCCAGCGGTACATATCTGTACACGCTGGTGGTCAACGGCCAGCTGATTGATACCAAGAAGATGATGCTGATAAAGTGACTTGCAGTCCTTGCTCTTCAAATGTCATTTCCTTTTGCATTCAACCTGTATTACAACTCGGCTAATTTCCCCAAATTATTAATTACAACATGCCGCGAATAATCAAGTCAGGACTTATTCAGATGAGCTCTCCGCTGAGCGAAGGTGATGCCGGAATTCAGGAGATCAAGGAAGCAATGATTCTCAAACATGTACCTTATATAGAGGAGGCGGGAAGCAAGGGCGTTCAGATATTGTGCCTTCAGGAGATATTCAGCACTCCTTACTTCTGTCCGGGACAGAGCGCGGAGTGGTATTCTGCCGCCGAACCGGTGCCGGGGCCGACAGTTGAGCGAATGCAGGAATTTGCGCGAAGGCACTCTATGGTAATGATCGTTCCTGTATTTGAAAGGGAACAGGCAGGCATACTGTACAACACTGCGGCTGTGATCGATGCAGACGGAAGTTACATAGGCAAGTACAGGAAGAATCACATACCGCATACATCAGGCTTCTGGGAGAAGTTCTTCTTCAGGCCGGGCAATCTTGGATATCCTGTATTCGATACGAGGTACTGCAAAGTTGGCGTATATATCTGCTATGACAGGCATTTCCCTGAAGGCGCAAGGATCCTCGGGCTTAACGGGGCAGAGATAGTTTACAATCCTTCGGCCACTGTTGCGGGACTTTCACAGTATCTCTGGAAGCTTGAACAGCCTGCACATGCCGCCGCGAACGGATACTTCATGGGATGCATCAACAGAGTCGGCACTGAGAAGCCATGGAACATCGGTAAATTCTACGGTTCTTCATACTTTGTGGACCCGCGGGGGCAGATATTTGCTCAGGCATCAGAGGACAATGACGAACTGCTGATCTCGGAGTTCGACCTCGGAATGATAGAGGAAGTGAGAGCAACATGGCAGTTCTTCAGAGACCGCCGGCCGGAGTCTTACGGAAAGATCACAGAACTCTGATAATGAAAATGGCTGGAAGAAGCACATACTCAGTATCAGTCAATCCGCATGGATCCATTCCTGATGATGAAAGATATTCAGAAGGCAAAAGATCAGTATCTGATCTTCGGAGAAGCAATTATTGCTGATGAAAGACTTCAAACGGCCCCGCTCTGAGAAAGACTTCGAAACAAACTTTTCACCCATCAATCCGCTGATGAGCGGGTCGGAAGCGGTTGTTGAGAGTTCACGTTGCCTGTTCTGCTACAATGCACCCTGCATCAAGGCATGCCCCACGGAAATTGACATACCTCTCTTCATCAGGCAGATCAGCACCGGAAACCTGAAGGGCTCTGCAAGAACGATCTACGAGTCAAACTATTTCGGCAACGCATGCGGAAAGGTTTGCCCGGTTGAGGTCTTGTGTGAAGGGGCATGCGTCTTCAATGATATGAACCTGAAGCCGATTGAGATCGGAAGGCTTCAAAGCTACGCCGCAACGCATGCATTGAGAAAAAAACTTGATCTCTTTACGCCGGGGACTCCGCAGAAAAAAAGAGTTGCTGTGATAGGCGCAGGCCCTGCGGGCATCTCCTGCGCGTGTGAACTCAGAAGGTTTGGTTATGAAGTTGATGTGTTCGAAGCAAAGGACAAGCCGACAGGACTCACACTGCACGGAGTTGCACCGTACAAGATCACAAACGAAGAGGCGCTGAAGGAAGCAGAATTCCTGAAGAAGCAACTTGGCTTCAGGATCCATTACAGAACACCTGTTACAAAATACAGGCAGTTCAGAAATCTCGAGCATGAGTATGATGCGATTTTCATAGGAATCGGTCTGGGCAATACCGTAGAGCTGAAGATCAAAGGCGAGCACCTTGACGGGTGCATGGGCGCGGTTGATTACATTGAAAACATAAAGCTGAAGAGGCACAAAGCCAGATCGGGGAAAAAAGTGGTAGTGATAGGCGGGGGAAACACGGCTATGGACGCGGCTTCTGAGGCATCAAGAATGGGAGCCGAGCGCGTGTGGCTGTCTTACAGGAGATCGAAAGAAGAAATGCCTGCCTATGAATTCGAATACGAACTTGCGAAGAAAGTCTGCGTTGAACCATTGTTCAACACTGTTCCTGTAGAGATCAGAGGCGTATCAAAAGTAGAAGGCATAAAGCTCGCTCCCGCAAAGGTTGTGAAAGGCAGGATCACGGCGGACAAACAGAATTCATTTGTTGTGCCGTGCGATATGGTTATCATAGCAACGGGGCAGGAGAAGCAGAACAAACTTCTCGATATCATTGACGGCTTTGAGTTTGACGATAAGGGCAGGCCGGTTACGGAAGGTGATTCGTTCAGGGCAAAAGGAACGAAGTACTTCATTGCGGGCGACGTGATTAACGGCGGGTCGGAGATAGTGAACGCTGTTGCAGAAGCTGTCAAAGCCGCTGAAGGAATTCACAATTTTTTGAAAGGAAATACGAACTGATGGCTGACTTGTCAGTGACATTTGCAGGAATAAGGTCGCCTAACCCGTTCTGGCTTGCATCGGGACCCCCGACAAATTCCGCATATCAGGTGATGAAAGCATTTGAAGCGGGTTGGGGAGGAGCAGTATGGAAAACAATGGGGCTGCCAGTTGTAAACACTTCAAGCAGGTATTCCGCAATTGACAGCGGTGTGGCTAAGATGACAGGGTTCACGAACATTGAGCTTATATCAGACCGTCCTCTGAGCCATAACCTGCGTGAAATTGAAGAAGTGAAAAAGCGCTTTCCGGAAAATCCCGTAATTGCGTCGCTGATGCTTAATACTAAAGAAGAGTGGCAGCAGGTGGTAAGAGATGCTGAGAATGCCGGAGCCGACGGGCTGGAGCTGAACTTCGGCTGTCCGCACGGCATGTGCGAAAGAGGCATGGGTTCAGTGGTGGGACAGGAACCGGAACTGCTCAGGCTGATCGTCTCTTGGGTGATGGAAACAGCGAAGAAGCCGGTCATCGTAAAACTGACACCGAACATCACAGATATAACCGAGCCGGCAATAGCGGCAAAAGAGGGAGGCTGTAACGGAATATCACTTATCAATACATTTCAGAGTCTGATGGGTGTTGATATTGACAGGTTTGTGCCTTATCCGGTCGTTGACGGCAAGAGCACGAACGGCGGCTATTGCGGGCCCGCCGTAAAACCGGTTGCACTGAACATGGTAAGAAATGTTTCTCAAAGCCCTTATGTAGGACTGCCTGTCTCTGCGATCGGGGGAATTGCAAACTGGAGGGATGCGGTGGAGTTCATTCTTCTCGGCGCTTCAACGGTACAGGTCTGCACGGCAGTGATGCATTACGGATTCGGGATCATTCGTGAGATGCTTGCCGGGCTTTCAGATTACATGGATGATAAGGGATTCGATTCTGTTAGTTCGTTCTCCGGAAAAGCGCTGCTCAATACTGTTGCATGGGAAGACCTCAATCTGAACTATGATGTGGTTGCAAAGATTGACAAAAAGAAATGCATCGGATGTATGATCTGCTATGCCGCTTGTGAAGACGGCGCTCATCAGGCAATAGGAATCGGCAGGAACGGATCGCGGATACCTCACATCATTGAAGAGAATTGTGTCGGATGCAACCTGTGCTCACTGGTTTGCCCCGTTGAGGAGTGCATTACGATGGTTGAAAGAAAAGGCAATCCGGCTCCGGAGACATGGAAGGAAAGGACGATCAAAGGGAATATACCGAAGACTTTTGATGATCCCCTCGCCGGAGGGCTTAAGCACAAAAGGAAATACTGATCTGAGGTAACTCCTGCTGAACGGCTTCTGCAAATTCGCTCTCATAGTTTCCCGGAATTGATTTGCACCGGTTCATACTCAGTTGAACATACAACAGATTGACATTGGCTCTTAACTCCGGTCAACCTCATAATTACTTTGAAATAGTAGCTTATTCTGACTATTATAAACCAAATTTATTTGTGTTTTCAGTTTTTACCACCCCAACCACACACTTACAAAAAAAAGACTTTTGTAGAAATTGAGCCTTTCACTCAATGAACTTAAGAGCAGATTCGGAAAGATAAGGCTCATTGTATCCGACATTGACGGCACGCTGGTTACAGGACAGAATCAGTTGAGCAGTTTGGTCAAAAAGCAGGTTGAGGAGCTCCATAAGAAGGGAATTCACTTCTCGCTTGCGTCTCAAAGGGTCCACTCTTCCATCGTACCTATTGCCAATGAACTCGGTATAAAGATTCCTTTCATATCACTCAACGGCGCTTTGATCCAGGATGCCGGAGGAAATAACAGACTGAACAAGTCAGTGATTGACCGCAAATATGTTGAACGGGCGCTGAGGCTAGCCGAAGAAAAATATGTAAAGATCGCCCTGTGCTATGATGATCAGATCGTTTATACAGAAGATAATTCCGTGATAAGGGATTTCATGACAAGACTAGGAACAACCTATACTCTCGTGAATTCTTATGACGGATATCTCGACAATGTGCTTGAGATTATCATGCTTGGTAATGACAAAAATGTCATTAAGCAGATACAAAGCAAAATGACGCCTCCTTTCGGATTGTATCTCAAAGTGAAGTACTTCAGGTCGCAGGCGTTTCAGAACGTTTTCAATCTTGAGATCATCAGAAAGAAAGTGAATAAAAAAGTGGGCCTCAAGATGCTTGCGGCACACCTCGGTGTGCGAAGGGAGGAAGTTATGGTTTTCGGCGACTGGTACAATGACAGGGACCTTTTCATGTTCGGCGGAACCAACATCGCGCTCAACAACGCTGTTGATGAACTCAAGGACATGGCTGATTATGTGACCGACCAGTCAAATGATGAGGACGGAGTGGGCAAGTTTCTGGAGATGTTCAACAAGTCGCTGAGAGCAAAGTAATACTGATGAAGCAGTATGACCGGCTTGCGGAATACTATGACGATGTAATTTCAGGAAAGGATGTTTCGGCGCCTTATGTGATCTCTGCAATCCGAAGGTTCAATCCCCGCGCAAAGACACTTCTGGAACTCGGCTGTGGAACAGGCGATGTGCTCAAAGGTCTTGCAAACAGATTTGAGCTAACCGGAGTTGACAGCTCTCCTGAGATGCTGAGGATCGCGGAAAAGAAGATTCCGGGCGCAAAGTTCATCAGAGGCGATATAAGACATTTTGAAATTGCAGGCACGTTTGATGCAGTGATCTGCATGTATGACACCATCAATCACATCAAACTCCTTACTGACTGGAGAAGAATTTTCCGGAACGTTCGGAATGCCTTAAATGACAACGGCCTGTTCATATTTGATGTCAATACTCCGTACAAACTGAGCATGCTTGAGCGTATTTCACCGCTCGTTCATGAGTTCGGCAGGAATATTCTGATAATGGACATCAGGAAAACCGGCACTAACGTCTTCAACTGGAATCTCAAAGTTTTTGAAAACGTGAACGGACCTGATTACAGGCTTGTGGAGGAGAACATCGGCGAAGCTGTCTTTGAAACAGGCAGGATAGTTAAAGAGCTGGAGAGGTTTTACGAGGTGATCCGAACGGAAGAAGAAGACGGAAGAAAGGCAGGAAGGAAGTCTGAAAGGATCTATTTTATTTGCAGAAAGAAAAAATCTAAGCGAGAATGAGAAAGATAGTCGAATGCGTCCCCAATATTTCTGAAGGCAGGGACGAAAAGATAATCAATGCCTGTGCCGAAGCGGTAAAGCAGGTAAGCGGTGTAACACTGCTGGATGTGGATCCCGGGAAGTCAACCAACAGGACCGTGTTCACATTTGTCGGTGATCCGGAATCTGTTGTTGAGGCGGCATTCAGATTCAGCGCAAAGGCCTATGAGCTGATAGACATGCGGAATCATTCGGGCGAGCATCCGAGAATGGGAGCTGTTGATGTCGTTCCATTTGTGCCTGTTTCTGATGTGACTACACAGGAGTGCGTCGAATGTTCCATGAGATACGGAAAGCGCGTTGGTGACGAACTTGGTGTTCCGGTTTATCTTTACGAAGAAGCATCATCAAATCCCGAAAGAAAAATGCTGAGGCAGATAAGGGCCGGTGAGTATGAAGGGTTGAAGGAGAAGATACTCAAACCGGAGTGGAAACCCGATTTCGGCCCTCAGCAATTCGTTGAGAGATCCGGAGCCACGGTGACCGGGGCCAGGTTTTTTCTGATCGCTTACAATGTAAACATACTCGGCACAAAGGAGCAGGCACACAGAATAGCTCTGAATATCAGGGAGCAGGGAAGAAATGAGAATGAGCCGGGAAGGCTGAAAGCAGTGAAAGGAATAGGATGGTATGTGCAGGAGTACAACATGGCGCAGGTTTCAATGAACCTTGACAACTACAAGATCACCCCACCGCATGTTGCTTTTGAAGAATGCGCTAAGGATGCGCGTGAACTTAACCTCGGAGTTTGCGGAAGCGAGCTCGTAGGCTTGATTCCGCTTGAAGCAATGCTGATGGCCGCAGATTATTACATAAAGAAGGAAAACCTTTTCATTCTTGATGAGATGCAGAAGATAAGGCTTGTTATTGACAGGCTCGGGCTCTCATCTATATCGCCGTTCGTTCCGGAAAAAAGGATAATTGAGTATATGATCTCCGGCGAATCGGAAGAGCCGCTTGCCGGGCTGACCGTTAGAGAGTTTACTGAACTTGTCGGGGCAAGGACATCCGCTCCCGGCGGCGGAAGCGTGTCTGCACTTATTGCCTCGCTTGGCGCGGCTCTCGGCGCTATGGTGGGATGGATGACATACGGCAACAAGAAGTTTGCCCACCTTGATTCAAGGATGAGAGGGCTCATCAGCCCGCTTCACATTAAGATGAAGGAGCTGATCCCGCTGATTGATGCAGACACAAATGCATTCAATGATTATATGACCGCCATGAAGATGCCGAAGAAGACGGAAGAAGAGCAGAAGGCAAGGAAGGAGAAAATGCAGGAAGGGCTGAAGAAGGCAGTTGAAGTTCCCCTTGCAGTCATGCGCACTGCCGATTCATGCTGGGAGAGTATGGCTGAGGTTGCAAAGTACGGGAACATCTCTTCAAAGAGCGATCTTGAAGTGGGAGCAAAGAGCCTGCAGACAGGTATCTGGGGCGCATCGAAAAATGTCGAGATCAACCTTCCGCAGATCGAAGACCCCGGTTTCAAAGAAGCGGTGATGAAAGAATCAGATGAACTGAACAGCAGGGCGGAATCTTATGTGAAGAAGATCCTCAAAACTCTTGAAAAGCGCTCAGAGGAAAAGTGACAGCGGTCGCGCATGTTCCTGACGGCCTTTTGTTAACAGCCTGCATATTACAATGCAGGCTTTTTTGTGATACCCGAAAAATTAATATGGCGCGCAAAAGAGTCAGTTCTCCCGGATAAATGTACAGACACGCCAAACTCAATCATCCGGATACACTTGATTCATGCAAGCGTGTAGAAATCTTCTTTTCCGGTAGTGTGATGCCTGATCACATTGGCACGGACAAGGTTCACAAGCGTCCGGCTTGCACGGCGTTCTGAAATGTTCACAAGCTTCTTGAATCCCTTCACTGTGATCTTTTCGTTCTCGTTCAGATAGTCAAACAGTTTCTTCTCGATCTCGCCGATAGTGATCTTCAGCGGATGTGAATCTGCATTTGTATCCTTAAGTATCTTTACCGTCTCTTTTGTAGCAGTAATGCTCTGGTCCTTGTGCCGGATGTAAACCCTTGTGCCTTCCTCGGAGTCGTCTTCGGTTATCAGGCGGTGGGGCTTGCGGTTGCTCTCTTTTACATGGACAACAACAATGTCCTTGCCTTTCAGCAACAGAACTTCCGCTTCATAGTCAAGCTCGGGTTCACAGTAAAACCTTGCCGCCATGGATATCAGCTCAAGTTCGCCCTTTTCGCTTTCAACCCCCACAATGCTTTTGTCATCGTCAATGCCGAAGATGATCTTTCCGCCGTGCGAATTGGCAAATGCGATCATCTCCTTGGCAATTTTCTCGGGTGATGAGAACTTGCGCTTGAACTCGACATACTGGTTCTCGCCGTTCTCTATAAGCTCATTGAGTTCTACAAGATACACTTGCGTCTAAGTGCTTTGATTTCTTTTCATATCAAGATAATTCTGCAGAATGATCTGTGCAGAAAGTTCGTCCACCAGGCCTTTGTCCCTTCTCTTGCCCCTTCTTACAACCGCCTCAAGCACTCCCGCACCGGCCATTCTGCTTGTAAGCCGCTCGTCAATGAACTCAATTTTTGTATCAAACCCTGCCGACTTCAGATAGTTGTCAAGCTTCTCTGCAAATTTCCTAGTCTCTTTTGTCTGAGGAGTTTCTTGTCCTGAAAGCGAAACAGGCAGTCCGATGACGATCTCAGAGATCTCATCTTCTCTCACTGTTGCCTCGATCTTCTTCATCAGCCCCGTATCATTCAGCAGGTGGCGCCTTGCAAAAGCGATTGAAAGTCCGGGATCGCTGACGGCAATGCCCACTCTCTTTGATCCGTAGTCTATTCCCAGATATTTTGGCAATGCGAAAGGATTTGATTTTTATATATGCCTTCAGCCCTCTTTCAGAAACTGCTTCAGAAGCTTGCCCGGCTTGAAATGAACTTTTCTTCTTCCGGGTACATAAATGAACTCGCCTGTCTTAAGGTTCCTTGCTTTGGGTTTCGGACGCGTTTTCTTTATTTCAAATACTCCAAAATCCCGGATCTCAAGCCGCGCCACGGGATCTGCCTGCATCAGCACTTCCCTTATTGACTCTATGAAACAATCCACGATCAGCTTTTCCGTCAGCTTCTTTCCGATGAGCTTGTCATACAGCTTCGTCTCAATGTCTTTTCTTGTGTACGTCTTTGACTTTTCCGTCTCACGCTTTGCCATTGACCACCTCAAGATATCTTTTGAAATACAGGAAAGATGAATAAAGGATCAGCGCTATCGAGATGAAATACATTATGTTTCTCAATGCATAAAGACTTCGCGAGTCAATGACCGACAGAAGTATCACCAGCCCAATACAGAACACTGCCGCCTTGCCGGGATAGTTCGACATCAGCCGCACATCTTTTCTGCTGTTAAGGTAAATACCGAAACCGAGGATCAGAATGTCTCTTAGCGCAATAACTGCGAAGAACCACAGAGGAAGCTTGCCTGCGTAAAGCAGTGAAAGCGATATGAAGATTACGGCGATCTTGTCTGCAAGAGGGTCAATGATCTTCCCGAACTCCGAGACAAGAGAATTCCTCCGGGCAATGTATCCGTCAAGCAGGTCCGAAAAATACATGCATAGAACGATTGCAATGATTGCAGTATTTTGCGTTTCAAAATGTCTGACGATAAGGTAACATGCAGGGATTGTCAGAAACAACCTCAGCAGGGAAATAAGATTCGGTATGAGTAAGAGTTCTTTGTTGAATTGCACGGATCAAAATAATTAATCAGAGACTTAAGTTTCAATCAAAAATCAAAGCTGTGGACCGCATTTATCTTGACAATGCTTCAACAACGGAAACAGACAGCCGGGTGCTTGAAGCTATGATGCCGTATCTTACGGGGAAGTTCGGAAACGCTTCATCCATTCATTCATTCGGCAAAACTGCCAAGGTGATGCTTGAAGACACTAGGGACATCATAGCAGAAGCAATAGGTTGTTCATCTTCCGAAATATTCTTCACTTCGGGCGGAACGGAGTCAAACAACTTCGCCCTTAAGGGAATGGCCTTCAGCAGAACAGACAAAGGCGGCCACATCGTATCATCACTCGCGGAGCACTCTGCAGTACTCGACACACTTAAATACCTTGAGAACAGGTTCGGATTTGATGTCACTTACCTCAAGCCTTCTGTGTGCGGTAACATTGAACCTGATGAAGTAAGGTCTGCAGTAAGGGAAGACACTTTTCTGATCTCACTGATGCATGCAAACAACGAAACGGGAGCGCTTACGGATGTCAGAGCTGTTGCCGGAATTGCGTCCGGACCGGGCATCGCCTTTCACTGCGACACCGTTCAGAGCTTTGGAAAGCTGAGGCTGAACGTGAAAGATCTTGCAATGGACATGGCCGTGATCTCCGCACACAAGATCTACGGGCCGAAGGGAATATCGGCACTGTATATTAAGAAAGGGACAAAGCCGGACAAGTTCATGCACGGCGGTATGCAGGAAAGAGATATGCGCGGGGGAACAGAGAACACCGCGGCAATAGCGGGATTCGGCAAGGCAGTGCTTATCTGCAGGGATCAGGCCGGGCATGACCTTGAGCATTACACTGAACTTCGCAGGCATCTTCTCGGGCTGTTAAGGAATGCATTCGGAAAAGTGGTATCGGTTAACAGTCCGGATGATGAGAGCAATTGTGTCCCGAACATTTTGAATTTTTCGTTCAGAAAGGATCTTGCCCTGTATGATGAGGAAATGCTGCTTATTCAGCTTGACCTCAAGGGAATAGCAGTATCAGGAGGGTCTGCATGCACTTCAGGCACAAACAAGCCATCGCATGTATTGCTTGCAATGGGTAAGGACTCCTCCGAAGCGCTTGGCGCAGTGAGAGTTTCTTTCGGAAGGAAAAATTCAAAGAATGACTGTGAAAGGCTGGTTGAGGCGCTTAAGGAAATTGTGACGCTGAAATGATCTACTGCTTTCCCGTTTCAAGATGTTCTTCAGCCACATCGTCGCTTCCGTGATGATGCTTCTTACGGAAGATAAGATTCTTCGCGCTCCGGATGATGCCGCTGAAAATATAGAACAGGCAGAATGAGAATGAGCCTTCGCCGTTTGTTGCAATAATGAGCACCGCTGCGATAACCAGTACAAGGAACGGAATGATGTTCTTCCTTATCGATGCCATGCCAGGCTTCGGGAGTGTGTCATACTTGATCCTGCTGATCATAAGCGCGGGAAGAAGCAAGGCAAGAATCAGAAGTACGGTAACGCTGTGCTCGGGTGAAAGTATCTTGTCATAGTAAAACAGAACGAACGAACACACTGTGAAAGCTGACATTGGCGCAGGCAGTCCGCTGAATTTGGATTTGTCGAAGCCTGTGAGCTGAACGTTGAAGCGGGCAAGCCGCAACGCGGCGAACACAAGGATAAGGGAGGAAATGACCATTCCGATCTCGCCGAGTTCGTGAAGATAAATGTTGTAGATCAGGAAAGAGGGCGCAGCCCCGAATGAGATGACATCGGAGAGAGAGTCCAGTTCAACTCCGAACCTGCTGGCAGAGTTGGTGAGTCTTGCGGCAATGCCGTCAACTGCATCAAACAGCGAAGCGTAAATTATGAACAGCGCGGCGTTGTCAAAATCTCCGTGAGATGAATGGACAAGCGACATGAACCCGCAGAATGCATTGAGCACTGTAAAAAGGCTTGGTATGAATCTCCTCGACAACGCCATACTATAACTCTGCTATTATCGTTTCGCCTGCAGTCACAATGTCGTTGATCTTCACCCTGACTTTGTAATCATCTCTCATTATCATGTCAACCCTTGATCCGAATTTTATCATGCCGAACCTGTCACCTGCAGTAACGCCGCTTCCTGCTTCAATGTCATAAACGATCCGTCTTGCAACAAATCCGGCGATCTGCTTGAACAGCACTTTCTCCTTCTCCGTGCTTCCTGAAATTCCGATCTCCGACCTCTCATTCCTTTCCGATGCCTTGTGGTCAAACGCCACCAAGTATTCGCCCTTCACATATTTCAGGTACTCCACTTTGCCGCTAAGCGGAATCCGGTTCACATGTACATTCAGCGGCGAAAGGAAAATGCTTACCTGCCTGAGCTTCTCTCCGGCAGGAAAAAGATTGTTCTCATTGTTTGTGATCTCCTGTATCAAAACAACCTTGCCGTCTGCAGGCGAAAGCAGATCGCCCTGCCTGTAAGCAGAAGGCACTTTTCTTTCGGGATCCCTGAAGAAATACAGTGTGAAAAGCCAAAGAAATACAGCAACAGCACTCAGGAGGATAGTAATGAGAAGATAGTCCGTAAATACGGCGATGAGTGCAAGGATTGCTCCTGCAATGAAGACTTTAGTAACAACATCCTTCCCGTAAGGCGTAATGCTGATCAACTTACCCTTTCCATAATTTCCTTGTATGCTTCCTCTACATTTCCAAGGTCAAATCTGAATCTGTCCTTATCAAGCTTCTTTCCGGTCATGGAATCCCAGAGTCTGCACGTGTCGGGCGATATCTCATCTGCAAGTATTACATTCCCGTCCTTGTCGCGCCCAAACTCAAGCTTGAAATCAACAAGATTGATGCCCCGCTCGGCGAAGAACTTCTTCAGTATCACGTTGATCTTCAGCGTCAGGACTCTGATCTTCTCAAGCTCTTCGTTCGTCGCAATTCCGAGAGCCAGTACATGCGCATCCGTAAAAAGAGGGTCCCCAAGTTCATCGGATTTCAGGTAAAGTTCTATTATGGGCGGATCAAGCTCCGTGCCTTCTTTAAATCCCAGCTTCTTGACAAGGCTTCCGGCGGCAATGTTCCTGCAAACCACCTCCGCTTTGATTATGCTTACCCTTTTTACAAGCATCTCAGTATCGGAAAGTCTCTTAATGAAATGTGTCGGGATTCCTTCATTGATGAGATGCCCGAAAATTATGCTTGTGATCTTATTGTTCAGCTCCCCCTTGTGTGCAATTTTGTCCTTCTTCAGGCCGTTGAATGCGGTTGCGTCATCCTTGAATTCCTGTATGAGTTCGTCCTCAATGCCGGTCGAATAAAGTCTTTTGGCTTTGCCTTCGTAAATTAAGTTGCCCATTCGTAAATTTTTTCGAAATTACTCATTACTCCTTTAAGAAACTACGCTTAAGAACCGCATTGATTACTGCAATCATGTTTTTCAGGATAAATGCAATCAGGATTTTGTAATATTCTGTCACAGGAATCTTGCGAAATTGCACCTCCCGGCATAATTGTCATTTACAAAGTTAGAGCTATTGCAGATATTTGCGAAATGAAAATCCCCCCCGAAAAACTTGATGAGATCTCCTCTGCAAACGATATTGTGGAGGTCATCTCTGACTATATCCCGGTAAAGAAGCGCGGAAAGTCCTTTCTCGCTCTGTGCCCTTTCCATCCCGATAAGAATCCGTCCCTGCATATCTCACAGGAAAAACAGGTCTATCATTGTTTCTCATGCAAAGCAGGGGGCAATGTGTTTTCATTCGTACAAAACTATGAGAAGATCGGCTTCATTGATGCCGCGACCAAGCTGGCGGAAAGGGCCGGCATCCGGCTTACCTTCTCCGGCAAGGAACTCGATACTTCCAATGAGATATCCGTCTTGCTTGAGATCAATAAGGCGGCGGCGGAATATTTCAGGATGATGCTCAGGGAAGTGAAAGGAAACGAAAGGGAATTTGTGCACACTTACCTCAGGCAAAGGAATATTGATGAGAAAGCGATAGAAGAGTTTGGAATAGGATATTCCCTCAACAGATGGGATGCCATGCTGAATCATTTTCATGAAACCGGGGATTTCAGTCCCGGGGAAATTGAAAAGGCAGGACTCATCATCAGGAAGGAAAATGAAAAGCAGGGATTTTACGACAGGTTCAGGGGAAGGCTCATGTTTCCGATACACAATGAAAGCGGTAAGGTCGTCGGTTTTGGCGGAAGGAAGCTCCTCGAAGAAGATCAGGGCGGCAAATACATAAATTCTCCCGAAACAAGGATCTACAACAAAAGCAGAATACTATACGGACTGAATCATGCCAAGGACCATATCCGTTATGCGGAATCGGCTATACTTGTAGAAGGATACATGGACCTTATTACGATGTTCAGGCACGGCATAAAGAATGTTGTGGCTTCAAGCGGTACGGCACTTACAGAAGAGCAGGTAAAACTTCTTTCAAGATATGCAGGTAAGGTCTATGTCTTGTTTGATGCGGACTCCGCAGGAATCTCCGCGGCAAAGCGGGGAACGGAAATAATGCTTCAGGGCGGGCTTGATATCAACGTAGTCACGCTTCCTGCAGGAGAAGACCCTGACAGCTTTCTTGGCAAGAAGGGTGCGGAGGATTTCCATAAACAGCTAAAGTCAGGAATGTCATTCGTCAGTTTCATTTCCGACATGTATCAAAAGGAAGGCAAGCTCTCTTCAGTGGAAGGTAAGACCGAATTCATAAGAGAGGTCATTTCATATATAGCCGTGATTCCCGATAAGATCAAACGCTCTCTGTTCCTTAAGGAGATAGCAGAAAAGTATTCGCTGATGGAAACAGACCTGAGAGATGAGCTCGAAAAGATCCTCAGAAGAAGGAAGCAGTTTCCGGAAACGTCCGTGGTTATTCCGGATGCACCTTCCGGGAAGAGGCAGGAATCAGTGGAATTTGAAGTATCGGTAAATGAAAGAGAGCTCCTGAGAGTGTTTCTCAGAGGAGATCCGGAAGCTGTAGCATACATAGAAAATAATCTCGAAACAGCTTTCATAAGAAACAGCAGGATACTGAGGATTGTGGAACATCTTCTTGATGACTGCGTAAACCACGAAAGAATTGAACTGTCAAGGATACTGCAAGGATTGAACGGGGATGATGAGTGTGTCGGAATTATTATGGAAGCCGTTGCAGACAAACATGAAGCAAGCTATTTCGAGTATTCGACATTTGACAGCTTACTTGAAAACGAGATAAGGCCTGTCTATGACATTGACCATGCAAAGGATGTGATCAGAAGCCTGAAGCTTGAACAGGTCAACAAAGAAATAGAAAGTTTAAAAGGCGATCCGGAAAATCTTTCACGGGTATTTCAGTTAATTAAGGAAGCGTCAGCGCTCAGAAAGGGGGCATAATGGCAGGAAAGGTAGTGTTTGCTGCTTACAGGGCTAAGCCGGGAAAGACGAACGAACTTCTCGGTATAATCTCCCGAAAGAGGGAATTCATGAAAGGAAAGGGTTACTACAGCAACAAGCATGCGTTTGTGCTCACAACAGAAAAAGACCCTCAGCTTGTGATCGAAGTGTTTGAATGGGCAGGCCTTGATGAAATAGACAGTGCCCACAACGATCCCGAAGTGCATGAGATATGGAACAGAATGTATGAGATCTGTACGGAAGTCGGGAGCAAGCCATGCACCTTTCCGGGGGCAGATGAATCGTTTCCGCTTTTTGATCCGGTTGAAGATTGAATCAATGATAGGAGGGAGGATATACACATGTTCAGCATAGAGCCCATCGGTTTTGTTCACAACCAAAGGAAGAATCCCGAAGATGATTATTGGGGTGGCATAATCTCTGAGATTGAGATCAGCGATAAAATTTCCGAAGACTGCATTGTCGGCATTAGTGACTTCTCTCATCTCGAGATAATATTTTATTTCCATCTTGCAGATCCTGCAAAGATCAGCATATCTGCATCGCATCCGAGAGGGAACAAAAAGTTTCCAAGGGTTGGGATCTTTTCACAGAGAAAGAAGGCGCGCCCTAATCTTCTGGGGTCAAGTATGGTGAAGCTCTTGTCGGCAGAAGGAAGGACGCTGAGAGTTACGGGACTTGATGCAGTTGACGGAACCCCCGTGATCGACATAAAGCCTGTTGTAAGAGAGTTTCTTCCGGCCGGGGAGGTGATTCAGCCCGAATGGGAAACCGAACTTATGAAAAAGTACTGGGCGGTAAAAAAATCTTAACTCACTCTTCACAATTTAGTGTGTTAACTTTGCATTTTATTGATTAGCTTTGCTCAAACTTTTTAGACCTTAATGGCTCAATTGAAGCGTCGGGATCTGAGAATTGCAGTAATGCAAGTTCTTTATGCTCACGAAATGTCCAAAGATCCTGTTGACAAGATCAAAAGGGATCTCCTTCCTGAAATCAAAGAAGAAGAGAGCAGGGATTTTGTAAACCAGCTCATCGAACTTACTCTGAAAGACGAGGAAATGCTCGATAAAATGATTCTTGAAAAGGTCGTCAATTGGGAGCTTGAGAGAATGGCTCTGATTGACAAGATTCTGCTTCGTATGGGAATCACAGAACTTATGAACTTCCCCGAAATTCCACCCAAGGTTTCAATAAATGAAGCAATAGACATTGCCAAAGAGTATTGTACGCGAAACAGCGGAAAGTTTGTAAACGGCATCCTTGATGCTGTGCTCGACGATCTCAAGAAAGCAAACAAACTCAACAAGACCGGCAGGGGCTTGCTCAATCTTAAGAAGAAGGAAGGCAAACCTCAGCCAAAGAAACAGAGCCAGCCGCTTCAAAACTGAAACTTAAATCCCGCTGAATAACGGCTGATTGAAGAATAGACGAAATGTAATTATATGGTCTTTGTTTGATTTCGGCAATTCGTCTTACGCCGTTATCATAGTTGCATTTGTATTTGCGGTGTTCTTCAAAAAGGTTGTTGCCGGAGGCGAACCCATCGCTGATTTTTACTGGGCACTGGCAATCAACATCTCAATGATCGCATCCGCCGTGCTCAATCCTGTTTGCGGCGCCATTGCGGACAAGACACTCTCAAAAAAGAAGTTCCTTCTTTTCTTCACCCTGCTCTGCATTTCGGCTACGGCGATGATGTATTTTACCGGCCCCGGCACAGTTGCGCTCGCTTTGGGTCTGTTCATCATTTCCAATATCGGATTTCAAACCGGCCTGACATTCTATGATGCATTCATGTCTGATGTTGCTGAACCGGAAGAATACAATAAAGTGTCTTCACTCGGTTATGCAGTCGGCTATGTAGGCTCTCTTCTGTCCGTTGCGCTAGTATTTCCTCTCAAAGATGATCCCAACCTCCTCTTTGTAGTGTGCGCGGTCTTCTTCCTGATCTTCTCTGCGCCGTTCTTTATTTTCATAAAGGAAAAAAGAACTGCTCCCGCACAGCATGGCAACCTGATAGCATACGGATTTGCAAAGGTTGCATCCACCCTGAGCCACATAAACAATTATCCCAATCTCAGAAATTTTCTTCTGGCATTCTTCTTCTATATTGACGCTGTGAATACTATAATTTACTTTGCCGGAAATTATGCCAGCACTACGCTGGGATTTGATGTGACAGAGCTTGCAATATTTTTCCTGATAGTCCAGTTCACCGCAATGGCAGGCTCACTGACCTTCGGGATGATAGGCGAAAGGCTGGGAATTAAGAGGTCAATCATGGTAAACATTGTCATATGGATAGCCTTGACGCTGGCCGTTTACTTCACAAGTGACAAGATGACTTTCTATGTGATCGGAGGTTTGGCTGGAACATTCCTCGGATCCGTGCAGAGTCTTTCAAGAACACTGATGACAATGCTCACACCGCTGGAATTCAAGGCGGAATTTTTCGGATTCTATGCGCTTATGGACAAGACATCTACACTGCTCGGCCCGCTCACATTCGGATTCGTATCCTATGTATCCGGTTCTCAGAAGCTGGCAGTGCTTTCTTTAGGACTTTTTTTCGTTGCAGGTGTGTTATTGCTGGTGAAAGTAAAAGAAAAGGAGAAACTAAAAATTGCTTAATTCAGAACAAGCAACCCTCGGATCAAAGGAGCTGGATCATCTTATAAGGCTCCTTGATGATGAGGACGAAAAGATCTACGGCAACATCAGGGAAAGGTTCATTTCATACGGAGACCTTTCTTCAGAATATCTGAAAAACTTCACCGAGGACGATAATCTGCTTCTCAGAGACAGGGCTAAGGAGATCATCTCCACTATTAATATAGAAAAGCTTGAGAAGAAGTTTCAGGAGTTGTCGTCAGCCAGAAACATTCTTGAGGATGCAGTTTTTCTGATAGCGGAATTCGGATATCCGGGTTACGACCATCTGAAGTACAAGAGAATGGTTGACAGAATGGCAGATGAAATAAGAAATAATCTGACCGCAGTCCGCGGCGATTTTTACGGTATCCCGGCAATATCAAAGCTCAATGCGATCAACTCATTCATGTTTGAAGAAAAGGGATATGCAGGAAACAAGGAAGACTATTATGATACAGACAACAGTTTCATCAACAGAGTAATAGATACGAAGCTCGGAATCCCGATTACGCTTTCGGCATTGTATATCCTGATCGCAAGAAGGCTTGGCCTTCAGGTGAACGGTGTTAACCTTCCCGGGCACTTCATAGTGAAATATCAGGACGATGCCGTAGAATACTTCATTGATCCGTTCAATCAGGGATTGATCGTCTCCCGGGATGAAGCGGCGGAGTTCATAAAAAATCTCGGCATGACTGACGAGGAGTTTGAGAATCTCCCTTACCTAAACGCTGCCGAAGACAAGGACATTGTGCTCAGGATGCTGAGAAATTTGTCTGAGAACTACAAGAGCAAGAAAGATGATGTAAAGGCGGCGCAGGTAGAGAGGTTAATGCTTGCATTGATATGACGGCACGCAATCCGATCCTGAGAGCATTGAAAAATAAGGCGGCGGCAGTCTTGCTGCCGCTTTTTTTGTGCGCATCGGTTCTTCACGCACAGCAAAGCATACGTCTTGTTGAGAGCGTGCCTGAGGAAACATACGTCGGTTCACAATCCATTCAGAATACTGCAGATGTGTGGCTTGAGATGTTTCGAAATGCGAAGCAGTCAATTGACATTGAAACATTCTACTTCGCTGACAGGCCGGGCACCTTGCTCAATGACATTATCACAGAGCTTAAGCGTGCGGCTGAAATGGGAGTAAGGATCCGGATCATTGTTGATTCTTCTTTT
Organism: uncultured Ignavibacteriaceae bacterium; assembly: GCA_964615795.1. GTDB lineage: Bacteria > Bacteroidota > Ignavibacteria > Tepidaquicellales > Tepidaquicellaceae > JADJAH01. Next base: position 50,907 of record CAZTQR010000006.1, on the reverse strand, counting down.
TACGCCGCTAATGAAAAGGGCAGCGATGCACTGGAAGGAATTGACGGCATAGAGATCAGAAAGATCCCTCTGCGGAACATAGCGGGCGGAGTAATGCATGCAAAGTATTTTATTACAGACAGGCAGAACATCTTCCTTGGCAGTCAGAACATGGACTGGCGAGCGCTCATTCACATTCACGAAATGGGGGTTGCAGTGACAGACAGGAAGCTCGCGGAAACATTCACGGAGATATTCGAAACGGACTGGAAATTGTGCGAAGGAAACATGGGCGGAATTTTGAACCAGCGGCTTAACTTAGTTATCAACAGGGAGAATCCCGTTGTGCTTAATGACAATGTGTTCGGAACTGTGGAGTTGTTCCCGGCGGTAAGCCCCGTTGAATATTCTCCTGCGGGAATGAATTCTGAACTCACTGAGCTGAAAGAACTTTTGCGCAAGGCCGGGGACAGTGTGAATGTTCAGATCTATTCATATTCTCTCAAAGGCGGACAGGAAGGGGAGTTCCTGCAAATTGACAGTGTACTCAGGGAAACTGCCGCAAGGGGAGTGAAGATAAGGATCATTCTTCCCGACTGGGCGACACGCCCCGGAAATATTGATGCTATAAAGGCGTTGTCTGTTGTTCCCAACATAGCTGTTAAGATAATTTCATATCCTCTGCACAGCGGGGGCTTCATTCCCTATGCAAGGGTTGACCACTGCAAATACTTCACTGTTGATTCAGATGTTTCTTGGGTGGGAACATCAAACTGGGAGCGGAGCTACTTTTTCAATTCGAGAAACATTTCGCTCATTATGAAGAACAACGGAATAAACAGTGAATTGAACAAAGTGTTCGAAATTTCGTGGAGCAGTCCATATGCTGAACCGGTGGACGTAAACAGGATCTACGAAGAAGTCAAAAGAAAGTAACCGCAGTTGCTCTTTCTTTACTCACTCGAGGCAATACCATCCATATTCCTCCCTGCTTATTGATTTTTGAAAAGAGTCTTTTTAATTTGTCCCTCATTCATTAATCAAATACCAAATTGTTATGAAGAAACTTGTCTTCATCTTTTTGGTGCTTGTTCTTACCCCAAATCTTTATTCACAAGAGGACAAAGCATCCACTCCCCAAAGCAGAAACTGTGCAACAATGGAAGTCCATGAGAGGCTTCTGAAAGAAGATCCCGGTTACAGAGACAGGCAGAACCAGATTGAAGCTCAGATTCAGGAGTATCTGAAGAATAATCCTGAGAGAGACAACCTCGTCATCAACATTCCTGTTGTGGTGCATGTGGTTTATAAGACCTCGACACAAAACATTTCTGACGCACAGATCCAATCACAGATGACAGTTCTGAATCAGGACTTCAGAAAGCTCAATCCTGATGTATCAGGAACGCCTGCGGCTTTTGCGGGACTGGCTGCTGACTGCCAGATCAACTTTTGCCTGGCCACAAGAGATCCGAACGGAAATCCGACAACCGGAATAACAAGAACCGCAACTACAAGAACTTCCTTTTCGACAAACGATTATGTGAAGAAGTCAAGCAGAGGCGGCAAAGACCCGTGGCCGGCATCAAGCTATCTCAACATCTGGGTATGCAATCTCTCAAACGGTTTGCTTGGATATGCACAGTTCCCCGGCGGAAGCGCTTCAACTGACGGAGTTGTCATCGGTTATAAATATTTTGGAACTACAGGGCAGGCTACATATCCTTTCAACAAAGGCAGAACGGCCACTCACGAGATCGGACACTGGCTTAACCTCAGGCATATCTGGGGTGATGACGGTACGGGCTGTACGGGAAGTGACCTTGTAAGCGACACGCCTAATCAGGGCGGTTACAACATTGGATGCCCGACATTTCCGAGAGTCACATGCTCAAACGGTCCCAACGGAGATATGTTCATGAATTACATGGACTACACCGATGACAGGTGCATGTTCATGTTCACTGCAGGGCAATCAGGCAGAATGAATGCAACACTCAGCGGAACACGCTCGAGCATACTTTCTTCAAGCGGATGTTCAGCGGCGCTGGTGCAAAATCAAACTGAGACCGACAATACCGGACTTACTCAGGCAAATGAATATGCTTTGTTCCAGAACAGTCCGAATCCGTTCAATCCTTCAACATCGATCAGCTTCAGCCTGCCTGAAGCGGGTAACGTAAGCATAAAGATATTTGACATGACGGGAAAGGAAGTGGAAAGCCTCGTAAGCGGAAATTATGATGCCGGAAGGCACAGCGTTACATTTGATGCTTCAACCCTTTCATCGGGAATGTATTACTATAAAATGTCGAGCGGAAACTTCGTAACCATGAAGAAGATGATGCTCATTAAGTGACAAGCGCTTTGAAACAAAGAATCCCCTGCAATGAAATATTGCAGGGGATTTTTTTTGTGCCCGAGATCGGAATCGAACCGATACTGACTTTACAGCCAACAGGATTTTAAGTCCTGCGCGTCTACCAGTTCCGCCACTCGGGCCGCCTTACTCAGCTTATAAAAATTCAGTAGCAGAATCCGCACGGAGTCTTTCCCAGACTTTCGGCCTCTTCCCGCGTTACCTGATACTTCTCACCCTTACAACTTTTCATGCCCTTGCATCCGTTCTCTGAGGCATGATATCTTTTCGAATACTTTCCTGTGCATATCCAAACAAGTCCTTCCTTGTCAGTATGTCTTTCTGCACTTGCCTGCGGCATCACCAGCCAACCGGCAAGTAACAGCGGGAACAGCCACAATATTATTATCTTCTTCATGGCTATGCTGTTTTAGATGTAAACGATATGCAAAATTAGCATCGGCCGGGGACTTAATAAATGATATAAAGCCCGTATTGCTTCCGGCGATTAGTTGCCGAATTCTATTGAATAAAGCATCATCTCTTCTTCCTCACCGGGATAAGGTATCATCTTTTCAAATTGCATTCCCAGCTTTGCAAGAAGTTTAGCCGAGCGGAAGTTGTCTTTCACCGTAAATGCCAGCAATTTCCGGAGCTTCAGATTGCCTCTTGCTTCGATGAGAACGGCCTCAGAAGCTTCGAATGCATAACCATTGCCGCTATATTCGGGAAGAAATGCAAATCCTAAATCCGGGTACTCCAGAAAGTCCCTTCTGAATAATCCGCTGAAACCGATCAGTTCCGGGCTCCCGCTGAGGGATACTCCGTAAGGCCCGAATCCGAATTGCTCATAATGAGCAAGCACTCTCGATCGAATATATTCTTCTGCATCATCCAATGTTCTCACTCCGCGGTCGCCAATATATTTCAGCCAGCCTTCAGTGTTAAGAAGCCTGAGCGCAAACTCCGCATCACCTGTATTCAGCTTCCTCAGATGAAGCCTTTCGGTAGAGAGCGTTTCGCTCATGATCGTTGTCATAATCACATGTGATTAATGAACTCCGCAACGAGCTTTCGGATCTCAGCCTTGTTACCGTAAAGTCTTTCGCTGAGGTCATCATCTCCGTAAGCTTTCAGCTGTCCTATGAATCTGTCAATCGTTCCCTTTGGAAAAATGTTCTTCCTCTCAAAAAACTGCCTCTCCTTCTCAAGCGCAATTGCAGATTCGAAACAGGAAGCAGGAAGTTGCTCAAACTCCACTGCTTTCGATCTGTTTTCCTCGCAGAATATGTTTACGTCAACATAAAGATCCTCCGCAGCTTTTACCGCATCGGGCATTTCAAGCCCGTTCTGTGCGGCCATAACAATGCCCGCAAGCAGATGGTATATGTCAGCTGAGCCGTCGGGAGTCCTTATTTCGATCGTCTGCTTTCCGGGAATGTATGGCACGTCATATCTTTCGTAAGGATTTGCATCCTTGATCATGTTGGTTTTTGCGATCCACCCCAGCGGCACTCGCACAAGTGCAGAACGGTTTGTGTCGCCCCAGCAAATATTCGTCGGCGCCTCCTGATGCGGAACCAGTCTGAGATATGAAAGCGGCGTCGTGTTTCCGAAAGCGGTGAGCGGCTTTGCCTTCCCAAGCAGGCCTGCGATGACCTTCTTTGCCGTATCGCTTATTCCGTCCTTCCCCGCCATCTGGCTCACGCCCCGCTTTTCTATGAGCATATGCACATGCATCCCGCTTCCCGCTTTGCCTTCAGTTATCTTGGGGGCAAAACTTACATTCAACCCGTATTTGTGCCCGAGCATACGAAGGATCCACTTTGCAACCACAAGCTGATCCGCGGCATCCTCTGCTTCAACCGGTTGAAATTCAATTTCATGCTGTTCGAAATATTCGTTTCCGGAAGTGAAATTTCCGACCTCGGAATGCCCGTACTTTATCTTGCCTCCTGTCTGCGCAATCAGGTTCATTGCTTCTGTGCGGAGATGCTCCCACTTGGCAAAAGGCTGCGAGTTAGTATATCCTTTCTGATCATCAGATGGATACAGCTCATCCTTCCTGCCGAAAACATAGAACTCCAGTTCGCCCATTGCCTTGAATGTCATTCCTGTTGCCCGCTTGAACTCTGCATGTGCTTTGCGAAGAATGTGCTCCGGCGCGCTCTCAAGCGGCTTGCCCTCTCCCGTGTAGAATGAGCAAAGAATGTCTATCGCCGGGACCTCGGCAAAAGGATTCACGAATGCCGTGCGGAACCTTGGTATTACATACAGATCGCTTGACGCGGCTTCGACGTATGAGAACAGGCTCGAGCCGTCAACTCTTTCGCCTGTCGCAAGTATTGATTCGAGATAGTCGCGGCTTGTTACTACAAAGTTCAATGTCTTCAGTTTGCCGTCTTCGCCGACAAATCTGAAATTCACCATCCTGATATCATTCTCATCAATGAACCTGATGATGTCGTGCCGGGTGAATTCACTCGAGGGCTTCTTAAGAAACCTGACAAGCCTGTTCGGATTAAGTGTGATCTCGTATTCTCTCATTTCTGTGATGTGACTTTACTTGATTATGAAATTGCTTCCGGCGCTTTGCAGATCAGGCAAAGCACTTGCTGATCTGACCCATAACGGAAGAGATTCTAAAAATAGTTGAAGACCCAGTTGAGGAACTGATCTCCCTGATACCTCTGGGAGAAAAAGACCTGCATGCCGTTCCTCATAAGCATCCGGTAGATATCATCGCTTGAAGCTCCGACAACTTTGCTGAAATCAGTGTCGGGAAACATTGCAATGATCGTTCCGATCGTATAATACCTCATTTCTTTTGAAGTTGCCTTGGCGGGAACTCTCTTTGCAACGCCCTTTACTGAATCCCTTGCCTGCCGCGTATTTTCGGGCTTGGAGAAAAGGCTTGTGGTGTCAGGCTTCATCAGGCTGTCACCTTTGTAAACAGTCAGGTCCGTACCGGTCTTGCTGTCGCGAAGCCTGATGTCAACATAATAAACACCTCCTTCAAAGGGAGACCCGCCGTACTTTTTTGAATAATGCAGAAGAGCAAACGGCTTCAGCACCACAATATTTCTTACATTATTCTCTTCGAGCATCTCTTCAACATTTCTTTCAGAGAAGATCTTTGTGTAAGTGCTGTAAACAACCGAATCATTTTCAACAGACCTGAGACTCAGTACGGAAAGATACCTGTCGTATTCACTGTTCTCAAAATCAAGGCTGTCAAGTATGAAGGGGTCAACAGCCGCCCAGTTAAGAACCACAGTCTGCGGATTGAGCCCGAAGTTAGTGTTGTCAATGCTGTAACTTCTCAGTGCAAGCAGTTTGTCATAACTGACAAGATCGGGATTTTCCGAGACTCTGAGCGCAATATCCTCCAGTACAGACTTTGATGAATCAGTTACTGCTGAGCCGACAGGGTCAACATAAAAAAGTTTGTAATCGCCTATGTCTTCGTTCTTGAAGCTAAGCTTCTGAAGCTTCTCGCTGTATGAATCGCTTTTCACTATCGCCAGTTTGATCTTGTTCTTTGTCAGGTAATTCCGCAGTTCTAGAATGTTCAGTTCTTCCTCTGTCTGATTGCTCCTTTTACCCTTCTTCTTTGAAGGCGATTTTTCTGTAGGAAAATGCCCCAGGATAAAACGTGAAGGATTGTTTGAAAGAGCCTGAACGGCAAACACGTCGAAGTATCCTTCCACCTCCTCAAAATAGATCTTCCTGTCGTCATTGGGCTCCGATTTTGCCTCCATATTATTGAGAAGCCTTCCCACTTCAAATGTGTCTTCTCTGAACGGCTGAGGGTAATAGAAGCTCCAGATCACATTTACAAAAGTCATTACGGCAAGCAGTGCTACAGCCACCGGCTTACGGAATTCAAATGCCTGATTGACGGCAAACGGCACAAAAAGCAGTGCATTGATCACGATGTAACGGGAGATCATATTGGTGCCGCCGGTACCGAGGATCCCCTGAAGCATAAGAAGCGAAAGCTCAATTAAGTTGAACAGCAGAAGCACTTTGGCAGGCGAGATGCCCGGCTCAATCAGAGTTTCAAAGCATCGTTTGAGAGAAAAGAAAGTAGTGACGGGAGCAATGAAAAATATGAAAGTCGGATACTGCACAAGCCTCTGAAAGAAACCTGCTGTGTTGAACTGGTCGAATATCTTTGTGGTCTCTTTTGCAAAGAAGAAAGCGTCACCATGGTCAACATAATTCTGCATAAGCCACCATGCTATCGTTGTGAACGATATCATCGAGATCAGCGCATTCTTTACCACGTTCTTTGTCAGCTTTCTCTCCTTCACTGCATCAAGCAGAACGATCAGCACCAAAGTCCCGCTGAAAAGCCAACCCTCGTAGCGGAATCCGTTTGAAAGGGCAAATGAAAAAGAGCTCAGGAACAGAAAGACGGTCTGACTGCCTTCAAACTTCCACTTCATGTAGCAGTATATGCCGGCAACCACAAAGAAAAAGAAAATTGATTCAGGCAATCCCGAAATGCTCAGCCATACCTGAAACGGAAAGACGCAAAAGATCAGTGAAGAAAAGAAAGCAGTCTTCTTGTCAAAAGCCATTTGGGAGCATTTGTAAAAGAGAGGAACGGTCAGCGCTGAGAATATCAGATTTACTGCAATTGAGGCAACAAAGAGGTCATCGATAAACTTCATCATGATTCCGTTGAGCCAGAAGTGTGGGGTTAGCCATACTCCGGAATTCACTACGGGATTCTGAAGCCACTCGAATGACTTCACCGTTCTGCAGTAATCATCAGCGGAGAGCCATCTGTATCCGGAAGAAAGAATGATGAACTGAAACGCTAATTTCAGGATCAGCAATACGGCAATGTGAAACACTGTGCCTGACCAAATGGCAGAGTTTCCGAATGAAAATGCTCTCGTGTCTTTATCCGTAATTAGTGTCTCCTGCTCCAATCAGTTCAAGTGGTTAGTTGTTTGTTTCCCTGTGAAGCTTTATCCTGAACTTCGTTCCTTTGCCCGGAGCAGTTTCAATTAGAAGAAGTTTGCCCCTGTGGTAATCTTCAATGATACGCTTGGAAAGACTGAGCCCGAGTCCCCAGCCACGTGTCTTGGTCGAATAGCCCGGCCTGAATACATCCTTTCTGAACTTTGGGTCTATTCCCTTGCCGTTATCGGAGACATCAATATTGACTTCACCGTTTGCGCCTGAAATGTTGAACAGGATCTTGCCGTCCTTTCTTTCCATGGCGTCTATCGAATTCTTCATGAGGTTTTCTATCACCCATTCAAACAGGTCCCTGTTGATCGCGGCGTTCACATCTCCTGTACTCTTAATATCAACGATCACCTTTTTGGTGACTTTTCCGTCGGCGCTTACAAGCGTCGGAATCCTCTTCTCAAAATAGGCCGCTACTTTCTCTATCACGCCCGCAACATTTTCCCTGTCGAGTTTCGGCTGTGATCCTATCTTTGAAAATCTTCCGGCAATCTTGTTCAGCTTTTCAAGATCATTGCTGATCTCGTTTGTGATCTCCTGCAGTTCCTGCGTCTGCGGCTGAGTGTTCCTCAGCATCTCGGCCCATCCGAGCAGGGATGTAAGCGGTGTTCCGAGCTGATGAGCGGTTTCCCGCGAGAGGCCGACCCAGATGTTGCTCTGCTCGGTTCTCTTGATGTATGAAAAACCGATGTATCCGAGCAATATGAAGAAAGTAGCTATTGCAACTTCAAACACAGGAAGCATCTTCAGTTCCGTTACAAGATCAGACTGCCCGTAATGAACATAATTCAGAATAATGGAATCTTTGTAAGATACAACGATCGGCGGATTGATCTCTGCCATTTCCCGGGCTTTTTTGAGAAGTATGGCGGTAGCCTCTTCGGATGAGAGCGCAGAATCATACTCGACGTTCTTGGTAAGGATTATCTCCTTTCTCTCCCGGTCTGTTGCGATTATCGGAAAGTCTATCTGCGGAATAATCTGGTCAAAGATGAACCCGTACTCGCCCGAAGAGTTCTCGTCATTTGCAAGATACTCCATGGATTTTGCATAAAGTGCAGCGATATCTCTCTCACGTTTTTCAATTTTCTTTGCAAGCACCTGCGTGTAAAACAGCACCGCAAGGGCAATAAGCACCCCCGCGACTACTAGAGCCACCTTTATGTTCAGTGAGCCGAATTTGTTCATTAAGCTATGAAGTTCATTTTAATATATTGTAATCGTCCGCATATTTAAACCGAATAATTCTTGTCTAATAAGGTACTTGCGCTTATACTGATGTTCGCGCTTGTTATTGTAAGCTCGGCCCTTTCGCTGATGCTCGGTTCTGTCAGCATTCCTTTTTCAGAACTGCTTTCCGCACTCAGCGGCAAGAGCGCTCAGTATTCTCAGATCATTCTCAATATTCGTTTGCCAAGAATACTGAATGCCGTTCTTGTCGGGGCATGCCTTTCCTGCGCAGGAATGATACTTCAGGCAGCTCTCAGAAACAATCTCGCCGAGCCGGGGCTTTTGGGAATTTCAGCAGGCGCGGGGCTCGGAGCTATAATCGTCTTTCTGATCCCGTCACTTTTTTCCTTTTCACTGCTTATGCCGGCGGCTTTTGTATTTGCGATCGGATCGACAGCGCTGATCTTTGCAATTGCATCAGCGCTTGCAAACAGGCAAACGGGATTTGTGTCCGCAAATACGATCATTCTGACAGGAATAGCTCTGAGTGCGCTTGTTTCGGCTGTGAACGGGTTTCTTATGCTCGTTGCCGGAAGCTCGCTTACTCAAATACTTTACTGGCTGAACGGCGGCCTTTCGGGGCGGGGCTGGAGTGAACTTGTGCAGGCTCTGCCGTTTGCGGTTGCGGGCACAGCAATCTCAATAGGCATCTCAAAAGACCTTAATGTCATGAACTTCGGAGAGGAAATGTCTCTTGCTCTCGGACTTGACATTTCCCGATTCCAGAAACTGGCAATCCTCGCATCATCACTGCTTGCGGCTTCGGCAGTCTCCGTTGCGGGAATCGTCAGCTTTGCAGGGCTAATTGTTCCAAACCTCACACGGCTGCTGATAGGAAATGATTACAGATATTCAGTGCCGTGTTCAGTGCTTGCAGGTTCAGCGTTCATGGTGATCTCCGATACGATTGCAAGGAACCTTACTGCGCCGGCGGAGATACCGCTTGGAATTGTCACATCGTTCATCGGAGCTCCGGTATTTATCTGGCTGATGATCAGATCATCGCGCAATGCAAACGTAGGATAGGAGGAAAAAATAATGAGGAGCAGGGGTAATATATGAATGGTGAGAATAGAACGGCGGCAATGACAGATACGATCGCGGCAATCGCGACTCCACCCGGAGAAGGAGGAATTGCGGTTGTAAGGTTGTCCGGCAGTGAATCGTTTGGTATAGCCGGGAAGGTCTTTTACCGGGACAAAGCCCTTGCTCTCGGATTCGATCCGGCATCTGCTGGATCGCATACGGTTCATTTCGGGTTTATTGCAGGCACCGGCGGACTCCTTGACGAAGGGCTTCTGACTCTGTTCAAATCCCCGCATTCATATACCGGAGAAGATGTCATCGAAATTTCCTGCCACGGCGGATCATACATTGCCTCCAAATTGCTTACGAAACTTGTAAGCGAAGGAGCTCGCCTTGCATCGCCGGGTGAGTTCACCAAGAGGGCCTTTCTGAACGGAAAGCTCGATCTGTCCCAGGCGGAAGCAGTTGCAGATCTGATAAGATCCAAAACGGAATCAGCTCACGCATCATCGCTCAGACAGCTTGAAGGTGAATTGTCCGGATTTGTGAAGCAGGCAAGGGCAGAGCTCATTCGCATCACATCGCTTGTAGAGCTTGAACTTGACTTTGCGGAAGAAGGACTTGAGTTTGTGGCCAAAGAGGAGATCTTGAAACTCATCGGAACTCTTTCGTTGAGGATAAGTGAGATAATTTCAACATACATTGCCGGGAAGATCATTCGTGAGGGAGTTACGCTTGTGATAGCGGGAAAGCCGAACAGCGGGAAGTCATCCCTTTTCAACAAACTGCTGGCACAGGACAGGGCAATTGTCAGCGGAATTCCCGGAACGACAAGAGACTATCTCGAGGAAAGCGTAGTGATTGAAGGAGTGCTTTTCCGGCTCACCGATACCGCAGGGATAAGATCTTCGGGAGATGAAATTGAATCCGAGGGAATTCAAAGGAGCTTCAGAAAGATCGCAGACGCTGACCTTACCTTGTATCTCATTGACTCTCAGACAACCGGCGATGAACTGAAACCGGAACTGCAGAATTTCAGCGAAAGATTCTCCGCAACAAATTCCATACTCGTGTTCTCAAAGTCTGACCTTGGCGGAAAATCCGAACATCCGGATGGAGTCAGAGTTTCAGTTTATGACGATGCTTCAGTAAATGACCTCAGGAAGATAATGAAAGCGAAGGCTTTCGAAAGAGGGGTCAAAGTGAATTCATCCGAGATCATCCTGACGAACTTCCGCCATAAAAATTGTCTTGAGAATGTCCTTGCTTCGCTTGCATCGGCTTCGCGCTCAGCGGAACAAGGCATGAGCGGAGAGTTCATTTCTGTTGACCTGCGCTCCGCAATGAGTCATCTCGGCGAGATCACCGGCGAAGTGACAAACGACGAGATTCTCAACAACATATTCGGTTCGTTCTGCATCGGCAAGTGAAGCAAACCGCGGATGTATCAACTGCATTCAAGGTCGAGCACTTCAATAGTTCTGTCGTAAAACATTTTTGCCCGTTCGGGTGTGCTTCCTATGCTGACCGCTCCGAGCTTGCCGAACTCTGACAATGCCCCCATCAAATGAAACACCGTCCCTTCCTGCATTGCGCCGTCATACATTATGCCGTGATACATTGAAAGCTCGATCAGTTCTTCCGGAGTAAGCCCTTTGTACTTGTCGCTCTGAAGATTGTCAGAAGCAAAATAATATCTCTTGTTCCCGCTGGCCGTGATGTATGCGCCCGTTTCATCTTCGTACTTTCCGTTTGTAAGGAACTGCATCATCATGAACGGATGCGTTGTTCCGCCCTTCCTGAGATTGATCTCTATCGCATAATGTTTCCATGTGCCGTCATCCTGCTTCACAGAAATGAAATCAATTGCGAATCTTCCAAGCGCTCCCTTTTTAGAAAGCGCAAGTGCAACTTTCCTTCCAGCTTCTGCAAGAGCGGGAGCATAGGCTTCATCGGCAGGAAATACTGCTCCCATGTATGTTTGTCCGTCATCACCGCCGAGAAGCTGATCATGAGTGCTGTCTATTCTGACATTTTCTTTCGCGCCAATGACGCATTGAACTGAAGGCGAGGTCTTGATATCTCCTTCAAGAAATATCTCAACAATCCCGTGCATCTCCGTGAACTTTGCATAGAACTCTTCACAGCTCATATTCCTGGCAACGGGTTTGGTGCATTCGTCAAGCGTCGCAAATATCTTCTGTTCCATATCTTCACCGTTCCCGAATTCGGGATATCTGTACATTGCATTTCCCTCTCCGCTGAATCCGTCATTCATTTTGATGACGCACTTTCTCAAAGCGGGATATTTTTGCCGGAGCTTTGCGAGCGCCGCCGCAACATCTTTCTTATTCTCAAGGTTCTCCATACCGTCAGGCAGGTCAATGCCGCACTCGCGGAATGTGATGCGGGCTCCCGATTTCGAACCGAGGTAGAACATTGACGGGTCTGTTCCGAAAAGCGGAATGCCGAGCCTCACGGCAAGTGTCTTCTCGAGAGGCGTAATATTGTAACATGTAAGATGTGTGGAAGCCGGATCTGTGATCAGTTCTTTGATCCTGCTGATGAGCCTTGGCCTGTTCAGTATCTTTTCCGTCAGCGGCTTCTGCGAGAGGTCATTACAGCTCAGCATTGTCAGCCGCTTTCTTGCATGATGTCCCGTTATTCCCTGAAGAAGGTGAAGGTAATAATCAATAATGACATCCGAAAAGGGAATGCTTGAAATGTAAACAACTTTTGTTCGCGGCATTCTGAGAAGCATCAGCAGGCACAACAGCCGCTCCTCATAATGAACCGCACCCTTGATCCTTGAGAACAGCTCCATGTCAAGTGTCAGGGAAGGTACAATCACAACTGTCCTCGGCGCGTTCTTATCGGGAAAGATGTGCTCGTACTGGTAGAATATTCCCTTCTGATATTTCTCAAAAAGTTCGTTCTCCTCATTTGATCCGGGTTCGGGTCCCGGTGGAAGAGGATTGAAAAGTCTGTTCAGTGTATCTCCTTCAGATGGCATTGATGGCATGCGTGAGTATTTGCTTTTTGGATGAGGCAAGATAATGATGATTTTCAACAAACTTAATATACTTTCTCAATGACATGACGGCAATTGTTTCAAGGCCCGTGCGCGCAAAAGATGTGAAGCCCCTCCTGATCTTTCAGAGAAATTGCCGCGGCTTTGGGCGGATAATTTTCATCTGTGTTTGTTCGCATTTTCAATGTGCAGATTTTGTCGAATTGTATTAGTAACCTAAATGAGATAAGTTGCAGTCAAATTCATGAAAGACATTAGAACGGGCATCGGTTATGATGTTCACAGATTTGCAGAAGGCAGAAAGCTGATGCTTGGCGGTGTTGAAATTCCCCACACAATGGGGCTTGAAGGCCATTCCGATGCGGATGTCCTTCTTCATTCGCTTTGTGATGCACTGCTCGGCGCCGCGGGATTTGAAGATATAGGGCATCAGTTCCCGAACACAGACGACAGATATAGGGACATTTCAAGCATTCTTCTATTGAAAAGCACAATGGATCTGCTTTCCGGGTCCGGATGGAATGTTGTGAACACAGACAGCGTGGTGATTCTCGAAAGCCCAAAGATCTATCCCTACATACCGCAAATGAAGTCTGCAATAAGCACAGTGCTCAATTGCGCAAATGTTTCCGTCAAAGCTACAACATCTGAAGGACTTGGTTTTGTCGGGAGCGGAGAAGGCTGTTCGGCATACTCAACTGTTTTATTAGCGAAGTAAAATCTGCCGGTCAGATGGAGATGATCCAAAATATTGATGCATGGCTCTTCAGCCTCATCAACATAGGCCTTGCAAATCCTGTGACCGACCGCCTGATGCCGTTCATTACCGAGCGTGACAACTGGTTCATTTTCTACGTGCTCATCTGGCTTTATCTTTTCACTAAAGGTGGAAGAACAGGCAGGATCTCCGCCATAATGATACTTCTTCTGATACTCTTCTCCGATCAGGTTTCCGACAATATTCTGAAGCCGCTCTTTGCAAGGGTCAGGCCTTGCCATGTTATACCCGGGGCAAACATTCTGGCAAACTGTTCCGAGGCTTTCTCGTTTCCTTCAAATCATGCGGTCAATAATTTTGCGGCCGCTGCGATGTTCTCACACTTCTATCCGAAGATGAAGTGGTTCCTCTATCCCGGTGCTGGAATAGTCGCCCTGTCAAGAGTCTTCTGCGGCGTTCATTATCCTTTTGACATCATCGGAGGCGCGCTCATCGGGGTTGCCTTTGCAAAACTCTTTATTCATGCATGGGAGTTTGCCGAAGCAAAGCTGTCTCGGAATGACTCAGCCGGCGGTTCACCGCACAAAGAGGAAACAGCATAGGATGAAGAAAACGCTTCCGCTGATCCTGATTTCCGGAGTCTTGTACGGATTTGCATACCCCCCTTTCGATCTTCACTTGCTGATATTCGTATCGCTTGCAATCTTCCTGCATCTTATCGTCAGTGCTGATTCAGTTTGGAGAGCGCTTGCAAGGTCATACTTTGTGTTCTTCACTGCAAGCCTCGTTGCAATTTCATGGATCTCCGTGAGCGGCATGCAGGATAATGCAGACAGATTTCTCATCATTGCGGGCATTGCCGTGCTATTCGTTTATCCGTTGTTCTTCCTGCCTGCGGGCGGTATTACATACTTTGTTTGCAAAAGTTTTGAGAAGAAGAGTTTGGGTGCATTTGCACTTGCAGTCTTTCCGTTCCTTTGGACAGCCTTCGAATATCTTTCCACATGGGGACAGATCACATTCCCGTGGCTGCTTGCCGGAAATTCTCAAACATACCTCAGCGGAAAGATCCAGTTCATTGAATACACGGGAGTTTACGGGCTTTCATTCTGGATCTCTGCGGCAAGTGTTCCGCTTTATCTCGCGGGAAAGTGTATTCTATCCGGCAATTCATATACTAAGGCGGTCACGTACTTCGCCGCCGCTGTAGTGATCTACTTCATTCCCGATCTTATCAATCCCGTTGGCAAAATTGATTATGCTGAAATGAAGCAGATCAACACCGGAGTCATTCAGCCGAATGTGAACCCGTGGGAGAAGTGGAGCGGTAAGCAGAGGGAGCTCATAGATGAATATGCCGGCATGATCCGTGAGATTCATTCAAGAGACAGTTCGCTTCAGCTTATAGTCCTGCCGGAGACGGCTTTTCCGTTTTACTTCAGGGAGTTCTTCTTCGAGAATTCATACATGAAGATCAAAAGACTTTGCGACAGCATCAACATTCCTTTGCTGATCGGCACACCCGATCTCGAATATTACGACTCGACTGAAACCGTTCCGAAAGATGCGAGGATAAGAAAGCAGACAGGCGCAAAGTATGATACCTACAACTCCGCCGTGCTGTTTGAGGCGGGAAAAGATAAAAGCAGTTATGACATTTATCACAAGGTCAAACTTGTTCCGGGAAGCGAAAGAATGCCATATCAGGAGCATGTGCCATTCATCAAAAATCTGATCGAATGGGGTGTCGGGCTCGGAAGCTGGCAGATCGGAAGAGACACAATATTGTTCAGCCTGGGGGACAAAGAAAAGTTCAATGCGGCGATCTGTTACGAATCCGTGTTTCCGGGATTCTTTGCGGAGTTTGTAAAGAGAGGAGCGGGCTTTTCGGTGATTATTACAAACGACGGATGGTGGGGAGAGCTTGCGGGAACTCATCAGCACAGCAGATATGCGGTGCTCAGGGCAGTTGAAAACAGAAGATGGATAGTGAGATGCGCAAACACAGGGATCTCATCTTTCATTGACCCGTACGGAAAACTCTATGACGAAACTCCGATAAACAGCACGGCAATGATAAGCAAGAAGATCGGTTACATTGAAGAGAAGACTTTCTACTCTGTGCACGGAGATGTTTTTGCGGATGCCTGCCTGTGGTTCAGCGCAATTGCGGTATTGCTTTCTGTCCTTGCAAGGATCTTCAGCCCCAAAGCCCCCCGCGGCCGTCATTAGAAGCGTCCTTGTTTATTTCTTCGTTCAGCTTGATAAGGTCCTTTGAGATGAGGGCAAGTTTTCTCTCTATGAATGTGCTTCCGCCTTCAGAAACGGGTTCCACGGCAAGACGCACTTCCAATGCCTTTCTCATTGAATCCGGAGGTATGGGAAATGTAACTTTCTTTTCGATGCATGCATAGGGTTCATTGATTCTTCCCGCAAATGAATCCGCAATGCTGAAATTCAGCTGTGCGTCCTCACCTTCCTCTGCAAACGACTCTGGCGTGAAAGTCCCGATTCCTCTCAGCTTGATGGCCTTACCCTTTGCAACGGACTTCCGGAGCAATTTGCTTAGCGCCTTGCAAATCTTAGACGCCTCTTTGTATGTGAACTCCCCTGATGCTGTAAGTCTTTCCGTTATCCTCTGCGATGTTGCGAAATAATCTTCCTTCGAAGTTTCAGCAGGAGGATCATACATCACTTCATTGTATGGAGGATGAACCGTAAAACTTCCGTCAAGATTGTCTGCAAATGACATTTGATGCTTCCTGCTTCTCAGCGTTCCGAGAGGCTCAGGCGAGAAAGGTATGCCTTTGGAAACATCCGAAACTGCGGCTTCTGCGATCAGTTCAATTGCCTTTTCGCATGACTTGATCTTTAATCCTGTCTTTTCGGAAAGACGCTGTGCAATCTTCTCAGAGTTCATTTGTCAAAAAGCCGGATCAAAATTTCCGCAAGTTCTTCGAGATACTTCTTGTCCGTTTCGCCGAAATTAGCCAACTCGCCGCTGTCAACATCCAGCACTCCGGCCACTTTGCCGCCGGCTATGATGGGCACAACTATTTCCGATCGCGAAAGAGAGTCACAGACAATGTGGCCGGGAAATTTATCCACGTCTTCCACTACTAATGTCCGCTTCTCGGAGGCAGATGTTCCGCAAACTCCTTTTCCGAAACGGATCCTCGTGCAGGCAGGCCGTCCCTGAAAAGGCCCGAGGACCAGTTCTTCCGGATCAGTATGAGACGTGAGATAGAATCCCACCCAAAGGTAATCTTGAAATGTATATTTGAGCAAAGAAGATACATTGGCGAGATTCGCCACAAGATCTTCTTCATCGCTGATCAGTTGCCTTGTCTGCGCGATGACAGTTCTGTATGCCTCTTCACGGGACATACCGGATGTGCTCAGAGTTTCAATTGCCATATGCCAAATGTATTCTCGTTAACATTTCCGTCACAGCATTTTTTCGAATTCCGATTCATCAATGACCTTCACGCCGAGGGACATCGCCTTTTCGAGCTTGCTTCCCGGATCTGCTCCTGCAAGCACATAGTCAGTCTTTTTGCTCACGGAAGAACTCACTTTGCCGCCTCCGTTCTCGATCAGCTCCTGAGCCTGCTCCCGCTTGTACTTTTCGAGTGTTCCGGTCAGCACAAACGTTTTGCCTTTGAAATTGTCGTTTGATTCGGCGGATGCTGTCTTCTCATTCTTAAGGTTAAGTCCCGCTTCTCTCAGTCTCCCGATGAGCGCAGAATTTCCCGCGTCTTTAAGGTAAGTGTGAACGCTTTCGGCAATCTTGGGGCCGATCTCGTTCACAGACTGTATCTCTTCAGGCGATGCCGACTTCAGCGCATCAATGTCTCCGAATGAATCGGCAAGCACTTTCGCAACTCTTTCTCCGACATGCCTGATCCCTAATCCGAACAGCACTTTATCGAACGGCTTCTTCTTCGATCCTTCGATCCCTTCAAGTATGTTGTCAATGCTCTTCTCGCCGAAGCCTTCGAGTTCCATAAGTTCTTTGCGGTGATCTTTAAGTCTGTAAATGTCTGAAACGTCTTTTAGGTAGCCCCGTTCAATGAATGTCTCAAGTATGCTCTCGCCAAGCCCTTCGATCTCCATGGAATTTCTTCCCACAAAGTGTATGAACCTTCCGATGTTCTGTGCGGGGCATTCGTAATTCACGCAGTAGTAGTAAACTTCATCCTCAGGCTTCTCGAGTTTCTTCCCGCAAACCGGACATACTTTGGGAAGAGGATAAGGTTTTGATCCCGGCGAGCGTTTGTCTTTCAGAACCTCTGTTACTTTCGGTATCACATCTCCGCCCTTTTCGATCTTTACATAGTCGCCTTCGCGAATGTCTTTTCTTCTGATCTCATCAAAGTTGTGCAGAGTGGCTCTTGAAATGGTGGAACCAGCGAGGAATACAGGCTGCATGATAGCAACCGGAGTCACCGCTCCCGTCCTTCCAACCTGCAATACTATCTTCTCAAGCTTGGTGACAGCTTCCTTTGCCTTGAATTTATAAGCAATGGCCCATCGCGGTGACCTTGAAACAGTGCCGAGAGTTTCCTGCTGTTTCAGCGAGTTAACCTTCACAACCACCCCGTCAATCTCATACGGAAGCCCGTCGCGCATTGCCTCTACACTGTCACAGAATCTTTTTACTTCATCTATGTTCTTTGCGCAGGCATAATTTCCGTTGACGGGAAACTTAAGCTTTTTGAGAAGCAGGATGCCATCGACATGGGTGGAAAGCTTTGCCTGTGCGGTGAAAATGTAATATGCAAAGAAATTCAGAGGGCGCCCTGCAACCTGCCTTGAGTCCTTGAGCTTAAGGGTTCCGGCCGCCGTATTTCTCGCATTGGCAAAAAGTTTTCCGCCCTTTGCTTCCTGCATCTCATTGATCCTGAGGAAGTCATCTTTCTTTATTAACACTTCGCCCCTTACTTCCGCATCACTGACCTTGGCATCTTTGATATTCAGCGGTATGGAGCGGATCGTCTTTATGTTCTGCGTGATGTCATCGCCCTTGAACCCGTCCCCGCGCGTTGCCGCGGAAACAAGCCTGCCGTTTTCATAAACAAGCGACACTGCAATTCCGTCGAACTTCAGCTCGCATGCGTATTCATATTTTTCGCCTCCGAGAATGTTTCTTACCCTGCTGTCAAATTCATTGAGCTCTTCGAAATTGTATGAGTTGGAAAGTGACAGCATCGGGATCCTGTGCTCGATGGTCCTGAACTCTTTGGCGGGTGCACCGGAAACTCTTTGAGTTGGCGAATCCGGTGTGACAAGTTCGGGAAACTGTTTTTCAAGGTCGGACAGCTCTTTGAAGAGCATGTCATATTTGTAATCGTCTATGTCCGGGTCTGCAAGAACATAGTACTTATAATCCGCATCTGCAATTTTCTCGCGAAGGATGCGCGCCTTCTTCCTTGTTTCTTCTGTCACCATATTCATTAGGGATGAGAATTCAGTGCAGCTGTTATGTGACGCAGGATTGCTTCACCAAGTTTGACCTGACTACCGGAAAACTCCGTCCGGAGTTACTTTCACTTTCCTCACGGCCTTTGTGTCAAACTCAACCGGTTTGCCGTTAAGCATGGCTTCAAAACTCTTTGTGTTTCCTGTAGTGATGTGAAATGATCTCTTTGCCTTAAAAGTCTTCGTTTGTCCTTCGTCATAGATCACTTTCTTCGGATTGTCATAATTCAGGGAATCTGTAACAACATAAATCTCGCCGTACGTGAGCGCTTTGATCGTGAATGTAAGGGAGTCTTTCGCGGCGGCCTTGAGACTGTCGTTAGCTTTCTTGATTGAATCGCGGATCTCCTCAGGAGTTTTCTTCTTAAGAAGTCTCTGCTCCTGTTCCTTTACCACTTCGTTGAAGTCCTGACGGATTATCTCAGTGTTGTCTTTCTTGTTGTCCAAAAAAAGCGCATTGACAAGCAAATAAAGGCCGAACAGTATAAGCAGTCCGAGCAATATCAGGGCAATGTTCCTGAACACGGGAGAAGCAAGAAGATTCATCGGGCTCTTCTCGGCATCTATCTGAACGGATGTCTTCTTTACGGGATGGTCCCTTACTATCCTGACCTTGTTGCCTGTTTCCGGCAGGTCAAGATATGATTCTTCGGAGCCTTCCTTGACCGGTTCATCAGTTTTCCGGGCCTCTTCTTCTTTTTCATCGGAAACACCGGGCAATATCTCTTCCTTAGTTTCCTTTTCCTGGATATCAGGTTCATCAGTAGTGGTCACCTGTGTGCCCGCTGAAGCGCGTCCAGGATCGGCAGGAAATTTCTGCTTGTACTTACCGCTCCTTGCGAGATCATAGTCAAACAGGACTTCTTCGACGTCAAGGTCAAGGCACGCGGCATATTGCTTGATGAATGCCCTGATATAAGTCTGCGGCTGAAAAGTGAAATCTCCGTTCTCAATACTCTCAAGTACGGAAATATTAAGTCGTGTCTGCTGGGCAATGCTCTTCAAAGAAATGTCTTTCTGCTCCCTGATGATCCTCAGGTCCCGCGCAAATTCATTTAGCATCTAAGCTGTATGGGAATAATTTCTGCAAAAATACCTTATATGCCAAAAAGTTTAAAGTTGAAAGTGTGGAATAAATTGTAATGAATCGGGATCAGGACTATCGTGGCAAATTGCAGATCGCATGATCCGCTATTCAAGTATAGGTTTCGTTGGCACGGATCCGGTATGGGATTCGCCGGGCGGAAGTTCATGCATTCTTCCGGACAGCCGATATCTTGCTCTGACTGTAATGTCGTTATCTTTGACTGTAACGGCAGTTACGCCTCCCGAAATTAATTTACATGCAAAGGCATTATCCGTATATTGAACGCAAAATTCCCGAAAGGTTTACCCGTATCAACTCAGACGCAATCTTTTTCGGAGCACACCCCGACGATGTGGAACTCAATTGCGGAGGTACGCTCATCAGTCTTGTAAATGCAGGAAAGAGGATCGTCGTTGCTGATCTTACCCGCGGCGAACTCAGCACCAGAGGCACTTTAAGAACAAGGGAAAAGGAAACGCGTGATGCGTCAGAAGCCATGGGAATTTCATTCAGGGAAAATCTCGGACTCAAAGACGGCGGAATCAGAAATGACGATGCATCAAGGCTGAAGCTTGTGAGAGTGATCAGAAAGCACAGGCCCGGGGTGGTGTTTGCACCTTTTCCGTATGACAGGCATCCTGATCATATTCACGCAGGAGAGCTTATACGCGATGCAGTGTTTCTTTCGGGTTTGGAGAAGATCGTCACGGCGGGGCTTAAAGCACACAGGCCGTCAAGGACATTTTACTACAGAAGTGCTTCAGATATTCCCGTAAGTTTTGTGTTTGACATTTCCGGCACATATCATAAGAAGATCGAAGTTCTGAAGTGCTACAGATCTCAGTTCCATGATCCGCAAAGCGCTGAACCCGAGACATTCATAAGTTCAAAACTTTTCTGGCACGAGATCGAGTCACGCGCGAGGCATTTCGGCTTCAGGATCGGAGCGGAGTTTGGTGAGCCGTTTTACTGCTATGAAACCCTTAAGGGAAGTCCGGCAACAATTTTCAGCTTTTAGAAAATTTCAATAAATCAAATAACATCAACAAGGAGAGACAATGAACCCGTCACAAATGCAGGGAATGCTAAAGCAGGTGAAAAAGATGCAGGAAAAGATGGATAAGATCCAGGCTGAACTCGAAAGCAAGTCTGTTACGGAAGAATCCGGCGGAGGCATGGTAAAAGTAACAGTGAATGGCAAGAGTGTTGTAACAAAGATCGAAATGGAAAAGGACATCATCAATCCGGAAGATCCTCAAATGCTCGAGGACCTTCTGATTGCGGCTGTTAACAAGGCTCTCGAAAGCGCAGGCAAAATGGCCAATGATGAGATGTCAAAAGCTACTGCCGGAATGATCCCGAACATTCCGGGGCTTGACCTGTCGAAACTCTGAGCACAGGGACAAAAGATGCTTAATGTTTCCGATGCTCTTGAGAATCTCATTGACGAGTTTGCCAAGCTTCCGCAGATAGGTAGGAAGACGGCGCAGAGGCTTGCGATGCATGTAACAAGAATGCCGGCAGAGGATGTGGAGAGGTTCTCTCATGCGCTTACGGAGATCAAGCGCAGACTGAGGTTCTGCAGTGTCTGCTGTAACATTTCAGAAACGGAAGTCTGCAGAATCTGCTCATCCCCATCAAGAAGTTCTAATGTGATATGTGTGGTGGAAGAGCCTCAGGACCTGCTTGCTGTTGAAAAGGCAAATGAGTTCAAAGGAAAGTATCATGTGCTTCACGGCATCATCTCGCCGCTTGACGGAGTTGGGCCTGATGATATTAAGATCAGGGAGCTGATCGCAAGGCTTGGCAATGACGCGGAGAATAAGATAGAGGAAGTGATACTTGCTCTCAATCCCACGGTTGAGGGTGAAACCACAATCCTTTACATCACAAAGCTGATAAGACCTCTCGGCATAAAAGTTACAAGGATAGCAAGGGGAATTCCGATCGGAGCTGATCTTGAGTTTGCGGATGAGGTGACCATTGCTAAGGCAATAGAAGGAAGAGTGGCTGTCTGAGTATGAGCGGTGAATGGTTTGAGAAATGGTTTGCCAGCAAGTACTACCTTGAGCTTTACAGCCACAGGGATGAGGAAGACGCGCGGTGGATCATTAATCTGCTACAGAGAAATGTTCCTCTGCCGACTTCGTCCAAAGCTCTTGATATTGCCTGCGGAGCCGGAAGGCACTCGCTTGAACTGGCGAGGAGAGGCTACAGCGTAACCGGTTTTGACCTTTCCGAATACCTGATCAGGATGGCAAAGCAGGAGTACAGCAGGTCTAAGGAGAAAGGTATGGATCTGAAGTTCCTGAGGAAAGACATGAGGCGGTTCAACTTCAACGGCTCGTTTGACATTGCCATGAACATCTTTACAAGCTTCGGCTATTTTGAAGATGATGAAAGCAATTTCATGGTCTTCCGCAATGCGGCCGATTCCCTCAGAACAGGAGGATACTTTCTCTTTGACTTTCTTAACAGGGATCACCTGCTGAGGAATATTGTCCCGATTACCACCGCAAGGAAAGGCAGGTACAGCATCACCCAGAAGAGAAAGATCGAAAACGGCTTTGTTATGAAGGAGATCCTCATAAAGGACGGCAATGTAAAGGCCGGATTTGAAGAGAAGCTGAAGCTGTACTCTCCGGAAGAAATCAAAAAGGCAATGCTGAAGTTCGGGCTGAAACCGTTTGCCTTTTACGGTGATTATTTCGGAAACAAATTCAGCAAGAGTAAATCACAGAGGTTTGTTGTATTTGCACAGAAATCTTAGAGCAGCGTTTCTGCTGATGCTTGCCGGAGTCTCTTCCTGCGGACTGTTTGATACAAGGGATGTGCAGACTCCTACTCAGCCAAGGTCAACCTTTCAGCAACCAACTTCTCCCGATATCGTCCTGTCAAACCTCAACTTTGCAATTGCGGAAAAGAACGTTGACAACTATATGCGCTGCTTTGTTGACACGGCTTTTTCATCACGCAGGTTCAGATTCATACCCGATGCCGTTTCATCTTCATCATATCCCGTTTTCATCGGATGGGATCTTTCGGACGAGAGACTGTACTTCAACAACCTTGTTTCACTAACCAACGAGAGCTCGTCTTCCAACCTGTTCCTCTCTAATCTTACCCTTACTTCAGGAATAGATTCGGCGGTCATTGATTCCGACTACATACTTGTTTTCGACCACAACAGGCAGAATCTTGCAAAGGTCTCCAACGGCAAGCTCCGCTTTATCATGTCGCCCGACAGCCGCAGTCTGTGGTCAATTCACTCATGGCAGGATTTCCTGATCGCATCGGGAGACACAACATGGAGCTATATCAAAGCAAACTTTGTGAACTGATGCATTGTATGATACGGTCACTCCGCATTCATGTGTTCTGCCTTGTTGTGCTTGCAGTGTCAGCCATACTGCTCAGCTCATGTGACAACATCTTCTCCCCGAAGCTTGACCTCAGTACTCCTACTTCAATCCTCACCGATCAGAAGACGATAGAAGGCGTTTACCAGAATTTCAAGTACGCCTACACATTCAAAGACTCGACTGTTTACGGGAATCTCCTTGCGGAAGATTTTGTCTTTACCTACCGCGATTATGAATCGGGCTTTGATGTGTCGTGGGACAGGGCAACTGAGATGAGGACAACCTACGGACTGTTTACAAACGCGCAGAAGCTGGAAGTGGTTTGGAACAACATAATATTTCAGGGCGGAGATTCGCTCATTCAGAATGTAAAAAGAAGCTTCAATCTTACCATCACTTTCAATCCGAGCGACGTAGTACGGCTGAACGGATTTGCCGACATGACATTTTCAAGAGCCTCTGCGGAGGAGGTTTGGAAAATCCTTCGATGGCGGGACGAGAGTTTCTGATCAGTTCACCATGAACCTCGACTTGAGGTCGCTCACATAATATTTCTGATAACGGTCGGCCTTGTTCACAAGATAGTCAATCATCAGGTTCAGCGCTTCATCAGGGATCCTGTGGTCCTTCACCTTTGCATTGAACTCCGCTTTGACATTTTCAACATCTGCCGTAACTACAAGCGAGTCCACATCCTTGTCCGAATGTATGTTTGCCCTGTTAGAGTATTTATAGATATCGTCAAACATCTCTACGTAATGTCCGTTCAGTTCGGAGTCAATGTTCCAGGTCTTGTAAATGATCCTCACGGGAAACTTGTCAACTTCCTGAAAATCATAGATCATTGTCTTCTTGCTTCCCAGCCATGATGAAAGGTCCTCAGACTTTACAACCCTCTTTATGATGAACTGCTTCATCTTTTCGATGTTGTCGTTGTCGTTCCTGACGCATCCGTGCGACAGGCTTCTTCTTTCAGTGTAGAGTAGATTGTTCTTGTTGGTCCCGTGGAAGTAACGCAGTGAATTCTCGTCATAATGCACAACGAACAGCCCCAGGGGATTTCCGGGACCGGGCTTCACGGGCGGCACGCTTGCCTTCTTCGGGTCAGGATCTTTATAGAACGGCCAGTTGCGGATCCTGTATGCCTGGAAATTTCCGGTGTATGTCTTGTCTTTGATCGTACCTACAACATTCGGCCATGTGTCAATAAGAATTTTCCGGCCGTCATAGAACTGATAGATTCTTGATGTGAATTCCGGAATGTTAAGCTCCCACATTATCTTTGCCGTATCAACAAGAAAGTTCTTCGGAACTTCAAACGAAACTTTATATGAACCGGCATCGGTCGCAACATTGGAAGAGTCGCGCCAAACAGGTGTTACGGCTTTAACCTCTTTGCCTGCGATTATCCTGTTCACATCCGATTCTGAAATTATCGGAAAAATATCGCGCAGGTGCTCTGCTATTACGCCGTCTGCCAGCTCAGCCGACTCGATCTCAAAATAGAGCTTTTCGGAATCCCTGCTGATTCCGGATGTGCCGGGGCCGTCGCCGGCAAGCGCATTTACGGATAAAGCAAATGCAAAGATGAAGACATTAAGTCTTTTGAATCGGAACAGTTTCATATTGCTTATTTAGAATTAGTTGAGCCGGTAGAAGAAAAAATTAAGAACCGAAGCAAATGTAACCCAGAGGATGTAAGGCACCAGCAATGTGCCTGCAACCGCGGATATCTTTCTGAACCGGAGAATTGTGATCAGTATTGAAATCCAAAGCAGGATTATGACCAGCAAGCCGCCGGAAATATTCTTCATTCCAAAAAACACAACCGACCAGAGTACATTCAGCGCCAACTGAACCCAGAACATCAGCATGGCAGGTTTCACCTTTTTATTGCCCGGTCCCTCTTTCCACACAAGGAACAGTGATATTCCCATGAGTATGTAGAGGAAAGTCCACACAGGGCCAAACACCCAGTTCGGCGGATTGAATTCCGGCTTGTTCAGAGTTTCATACCATCCGGGTATTGCATCCGCAGTAAAATATGAGCCCACTGCACCTGCCAAAAGGCAGACAGCGATGCTTATGATCAGCTTCAGCAAGTTCGACATTCGTTAACGGAAATTACTTATCATATTCGATTCAGCACATTCCGGGAATCACAGTCCCATTGTATGCCACACAGTCTTGATTTCAGTGAAGCGTTCCGGCTCCTGCAGATTCTCATTTGAGCCGGTGTTTGACCAGTTGATGCCTTTGGCAGTTGAATGAAATCTCTTTACATTGTTTGCACATAGCATCTGAACCTCTTTCTTCATGTTCGGATCATCATCACAATAGTCGATTGCATTTACGTCAAAATGTCCTGCAAGATGCGGAATCAGTTCACTTTTCTTTCCTGTGAGAATGTTGATCACGCCTGATGGAAAATCGCTTGTGGCAATCACTTCCGCCAGAGTAAGAACAGGAAGCGGGTATCTTTCGGATGCAATGACAATGCATGAGTTTCCGGTCACCAAGGAATTGCATATCCTCGATACTGAAGGCAGGAGGGCCGGCGCTTCGGGCAGTACAATTCCGACAATTCCTGTCGGCTCCGAAATGGAAAAGTTGAAATATCCTTGCTGTACGGGATTCACGGTTCCCGTCAACTGCTGCCACTTGTCTGCAAGGCCGGCGAAAAATATTATTCTGTCTATGCTTTCCTTAACTTCCCCGGAGCTCTTTGCCGCGCTGTTTCCGGTGGAAATCTGTACGCTGTGTGCAAACTGTTCCGTTCTTTCCTCAAGCATTTCCGCCATTCTGTAAAGTATCTGCGAACGCTCATAGCCGCTCTTCGAGCTCCAGTCACTGAATCCCGTCCTTGCGGCGACTGCCGAGTTCCTTACATCCTTTCTCGATGCCCTTGAAATGTTGCAGATAGTCTTGCCGGTCAGCGGTGAGGATACCTTGGAATACCTTTCCGATTCTGTCCTCGTGAACTTTCCCCCGATGAACAACTTATACATCTTTGCTACTGCCAGCCTCATGACGAATGTAATTTTTGAGCGTGAAAAATAGTCAAACTGCCTTAATAATTCCTTCCAAAAGTCCCGACAACAACTGTGATGCTTTTCTGTGGCCGGCGGCCCTGTGCGCCTCAAGCTCCTTGTCTGACCTCGTATCCTCCATCATCCTGTCCGCAACAAGTTCCCGTGTTATCAATCCTATTCCCGCAAACTTTATTCCTGCATGAACCGCCGTTATGTTTTCCGGCACCATCGAGTATCCGAGCACGTCGCTTCCTGCATCCCTGTAGAATCTTGCCTCGGCATCAGTTTCGCTGTTCGGGCCCGTTATGCCAAGATAAACAGATTCATTCACCCTTACCTTCGCCTCCGTAAGCACCGCTCTGATGGCGCTGAACATCTTCTTGTCATAAGCATTGCTCATGTCAGGGAATCTAACGCCGAGCGAGTCTTCGTTCTTGCCTATCAGAGGATTGTCGCCTGTCAGATTGATGTGGTCATAGATCAGCGCAAGCTCTCCGCAGTTGAATCTTGGATTGAGATGGCCGGTCTCGTCAATTGAGATGATCCTCTTCACCCCGAGCATCTTCAGCACATAGATCTTGTGAGCAATGCTCCTCATGCTGATCCCGTCGTAGAAGTGAAATCTTCCGTTATAGATCAGGACATCCTTCTTTGCCATCCGGCAGAACTGAACACATCCCGTCTTGCTGCCGCGCGTTATCTCGAAGTGCGGTATGTCGGAGTATTTCAGCTCGCCCATGATCTTTGCGCTTCCTGCGGAATGAAGCCCCAGATCCCTGATAACTGCAATGGTTGGACTGAAACCTGCGGGATAAGAAGATCTTATCACGCTTGCCGATCCTTTTATCTTTGAAAGAAAGTCTATCATGCCAGTTGTGTTTGATTGTCTTTAGTCAAGTTTGCTAACCAGGTTTCTGATGAGCATTGTCAGCTTAGGTTCCGCAACAGATGCAGCCTCAAGAATGTCTTTGAGCTCTGCAATTTTGAGTGTATCAGGAAAGCCTTCATCTGTAATTATCGAAAGCCCGAGGCATTCTATGCCCAGGCTGTTGGCTACCAGAACTTCGGGTATGGTTGACATTCCCACAGTGTCGCCTCCCATCCTTCGCACCATTTTGTATTCGGCGGCCGTTTCGAGGTTCGGCCCTTGCACGGGAGCGTAACAGCCCTTCTGAATTCCGATTCGGCATTCCTTTGCAGTCTGCTCTGCAAGCCGGATGAGCTTACGGGAGTAGAACCTCCTGCCGTCTGAAAAATCCGGGCGGGATTTTTTCAGCGGGGTGTCATAGAGCAGGTTTATGTGGGAAGTCATGATCATAAGGTCGGTCTTCCTGAACTGCGGATTTAGTGCGCCGCATGCATTGGATGCAATGAGGTACTTTATGCCAAGCGCTTTCATTATATGTATGGGGAATGTCACCTGCTGCATTGAATATCCCTCATAGTAGTGGAACCTTCCCTGCATCGCCACAATCTTCTTTCCGGAAAGCTCTCCGAAGATCAGCTTGCCTTTGTGAGACTCTACGGTTGAAACCGGAAAGTTTGGAATGTGGGAATAATCTATGGTGTCAGTTACGGAGATGTCTCTAACAAGCCCGCCAAGGCCGGTTCCGAGGATGATTCCTATGTCTCTTTTGCCGGGATTCCGGAGGGTGAGATATTCAACGGCCTCGAGATACTTTCTCTGCATCGGCAATAAACCTACTCTGAAAAGCCGGTGCCGGAAGTGTTGATAGAGATCTTTCTCAGGGATTGCTCTTCATCCTGAGTATGTTCTTCCTCCTCATAGTCACTCTTGAGACGGGAAAGCTCCATCTTGTAAACATTCCTCGCCTTCACAAACTCGTCCATCTCATTGAGCTTTTCCATGAAGAACAGCTTCACATCTTCAACAAGCTTGTCGTTCCTCAGCTTCAGCTCTTCGAGTTCGTTCTTTCTGGTAAGGATCTCCTTCTCAGTGTCCTGCGCAAGCTTCTGCGCATTGACTTCCGCTTCACGTATTATCAGTTCGGCTTTCTTCTTAGCCGACTGGATCATCTCTTCTGCAAGATCCTGCATCTTGACGATAGCCCTCTGCAACGTCGCCTCATTCTCTTTATAAACTTCAATGTCTGTTGTAAGAGTGCTGATCCTTGATCCGAGTCCCGAGTTTTCTTCAAGAAGTCTTTCAAACCTCAGGCTCAATGCCTCAAGGAATGCATCAACTTCGTACGGGTCATAACCCCTGAAGGTCTTTTTGAAATCGTTCTTCTTGATTTCCTTTGAAGAGATGTTGTTCATCTGCCGTTGTTTTGATTGATGAAGTTCAGACTGCGTTTCGTTCGCCGAATATTGCGGTGCCGATCCTCAGCATATTTGCCCCTTCCTCTATAGCAATATCAAAATCCTGCGTCATTCCCATGGACAGGTATTTGAGATCGGGGAGTTCCTTTGAAAGCGATTCATAGATCTGCCTGGTTTCCCTGAAGTTCTTCCGGATCTCTTCCCGGTCATCAGTAAGCTTGGCCATAGTCATCAGGCCTTTTACATTCACGTTCTCAAGAAGAGATATCTGTTTGCACAGATTCTCGGCGTTTTCAGGCTCCACTCCGTATTTCTGCGGCTCCCTGCTTGAGTTTACCTGTACGAGCACGTCTATTTTCTTGTTGATTTTTTTTGCGCACCTTTCGATTTCCTCGGCAAGGTTGAAGCTGTCAACCGAATGAATGAGGTGGATGAATGCAACAATGTCCTTTACTTTGTTGGTTTGGAGATGTCCGACAAAGTGCCAGTTCATCTTGCCGGAATACTGAAAGGAAATGTTGTAATACTTGTCCCTGAGTTCTTTCACCTTGTTTTCGCCGAAATCAACATGCCCGAGCCGGTTAAGGTCTATTACGGAGGAAAACGGGAATGTCTTGCTTATTGCTACTATTGTAATTTCATGTGGGTTCCGGGCGCATTTCTGGCAGGCTACTGCAATACTCTCCCGGACAGATTCGTAATTTTTGGATAAGTTTTCTATCATATAAGTTCAATATAATTTTAAAGGCTAGTAATATCAATTTACAAAACACTTTAGATGCCGGTGCGAAGTTGCTTCATTTACGGCCTTCATGAATAAGATGCCGCCTAGTCGCTCTCATGTCCGAATCATGCCTCCGTCGTAATTCTGAGCTCTCAAGAACACAAAGTGTCCGGAACTTCACAGGCGTAATGCACGCAATTGAATCTGAATCTGAAATTTATTTGACTTATTTTTGCATAGAAAACATTCGCGGCAATTCCAACCTGCAGATCTTCTCTGCACTTGAAAGCATTACTATTACGCAGGGTCCTGATTCGCTCATTTGCTTCAAAAGGGACCGGCGTTTATTTATCTAATTAATCGGATTTGCCTAACCAAACGGAACAGAATTTGAATTACAATTTTACCGAGATAGAAAAAAAGTGGCAGGATTACTGGGAAGAAAACCAGACATTCCGGACACCTGATCTGAAGGATCTGGATAAGTCTAAGCCGAAATATTATGTACTCGACATGTTTCCGTATCCGAGCGGTGACGGCCTGCATGTAGGACACCCTGAAGGATACACTGCCACAGATATAGTTGCGCGATACAAGCGGATGAAGGGATTCAACGTTATGCATCCTATCGGATGGGACTCGTTCGGCCTGCCTGCGGAGCAGTATGCCCGTAAGACGGGAATACATCCGGAGATAAGCACTGAGAATTCAATTTCAAGATTCAGGAAACAACTGAAATCACTTGGATTTTCGTATGACTGGAAAAGGGAAGTGGCAACTTCTCACGAGGATTTTTACAAATGGACACAATGGATCTTTGTTAAGATCTTTAACTCATACTATGATGACGAGGCCGGGCGTGCAAGGCCGATAGAGGAACTTCCTGTGCCGCCGGAACTCAGCGAGAGAGAAAGAAGAGATTACATTAGCTCCAAACGGTTAGCTTATCTTGCGGACGTGCCTGTTAACTGGTGTCCTGAACTTGGGACTGTGCTTGCAAATGAAGAAGTTCCTGAACAGGTTGAGAAGGGCTATACAGTTGTAAGAAAGAATATGCGGCAGTGGAACCTCCGAATTACAAAATATGCTGAGAGGCTTCTTAACGGGCTTGAAAAGCTTGACTGGCCTTCGAATGTGAAGGAGCTACAGAAGAACTGGATCGGAAAGAGCACTGGAGCATCTGTTGTATTTGAAATTGACGGCGCCGGCGGAAAGTCGGATAACGTAGAAATATTCACAACCAGGCCCGACACGATATTCGGTGCAACTTACCTGATTCTTGCACCTGAACACCGGCTGGTGAAGAAGGTTACCACGGAAGAAAGAGCTTCAGAAGTAAATCAGTATGTCGAAAATGCTTCAAGAAAGTCAGACCTTGAGCGGGCGGAACTTACCAAGGACAAGACAGGTGTGTTTACCGGCGCTTATGCGGTCAATCCCGTGAACGGAAACAAGATCCCTGTGCTTGTAGCTGACTATGTGCTCGCCTCCTACGGAACAGGAGCCATCATGGGAGTGCCGGGACATGATGAGAGAGACAATGAATTTGCCAGAAAGTACTCTCTCGGGATAATACCCGTTGTTGCTCCTGAAGGACTTGATGATGAAGGGCTGAAAGAGTTCAGCAGAAGGACCGTAAGCGGCGAAGAATGTTTCACCGGAGAAGGTGTTTCCATAGACTCGGGGATCATAGACGGGATGCGGACTCCGGAAGCAATTGAGGCGATCTGCAACTGGCTCGAAGCAAACGGCAAGGGCAGGAGAACGGTAAATTTCAAGCTCAGGGACTGGCTTTTCTCGAGACAAAGATACTGGGGAGAACCTTTCCCCATTGTTCATCTAGAAGACGGCACTATCAAGTCGCTCAGCGATGATAAACTGCCTTTGATTCTTCCCGAGACAGCGGTGTTCACATCAGGAGCTTCGGGTGAACCGCCTCTTGCAAATGCAGGAGAGTGGGTAAATATTTCTGACGAGGAGACCGGACTGAAGGCGATTCGTGAAACCAACACCATGCCGCAGTGGGCCGGATCATGCTGGTATTTTCTGAGATTTCTTGACCCGGACAACAAGGATGAGTTCTGCAGTAAGGAAGCCGAAAAATTCTGGATGCCCGTTGACCTTTATATCGGAGGGATGGAGCATGCCGTACTGCACCTCATTTATGCAAGGTTCTGGTACAAAGTGCTCTATGACCTTGGCTATGTATCTTACGATGAGCCGTTCAGCAAGCTTTTCAATCAGGGTATGATACTCGGTGAGGACGGTGTGAAGATGTCGAAATCGAGAGGAAACGTTATCAACCCTGATGATGTGATAAAGGAGTTCGGCACGGATTCAATGAGGCTGTTTGAGATGTTCATGGGTCCCCTTGAGGCTACAAAACCGTGGAGCACAAAAGGCATCGAAGGGCTGAACAGGTTCCTGAAAAGGATCTGGAGACTTGTGATTGACGAGGAAACCGGCGCTGTCAGCAGCAAGATAACCGATGACTGCAACGACGAAGCCATCCTTAAGCTGATGAGCAGGACCATAAAAAAGGTCACGGATGATATTGAAGACGGTGATATGAAATTCAACACTTCAATTTCATACATGATGATTTTCATAAATGAACTTTACAAGAAGGAGAGAATCTCAAAGGAAGTGATAGAGAAGTTTCTCCTGATTCTCTCGCCGTTTGCGCCGCACATTGCCGAAGAGCTGTGGAGCAGATTGGGAAATAAGCCGAGCATTCAAAATGTGCCGTGGCCGGAATATGATCCGGAGCTTGTAAAGGAAGACAAAGTCACGATAGTGTTTCAGGTCAACGGCAAGGTGCGGTCAAAGCTGGAAATGAACGCAGGAACATCGGAAAAAGAGATCGAAGACGCAGCTCTTGATGATGAGAAGGTCAAGAAGCACATTCTGGGAAAACAGATCATCAGGATAATCACCGTCAAGGACAAGATGGTGAATGTAGTTGTAAAGTGACGAATTTCTTTCGGCATACCCTGTCCTGTCACACGGCGGTGTGAGTGCTGTCAAATCAAATGGCAGGAAAAATTTTTCAGTGTACCGAAATTAGCTCTTGACATAAAAGTAAATTTACTGCAATATTGCATTAAGTCTAAGGGACAACAATTTTGCAGTCAAAGGAACTGATATCAAATTTACAGCAGGTCGGGTTCAGGGAGTATGAGTCAAAGGTGTTTCTGGCGATGCTTCAGGGCTCCGCGTCAAGCGCTTCCGAGATTGCAAAGAAAGCGGGAATCGGAAGGACAGCTGTTTACGACATTCTCAAGAGCTTTGTGGAACGCGGTTTCTGCAATGAGATTGAAACGAATACGATACTTCAGTACAGCATCATTGACCCTGCCATCATCGGGGACAAGATAGAAAGGGAGCTGAAGAAGCAAAGCCAGGAAAAGATAGATTGCCTGAAGTCCGCGATAAAGGAAGTTGAGACACTGAGGAGAGTTGACAAGTCGGAAGGCAACGGCGGGATAGTGAACATCGAACTCATCCGCGGGTTCAACAAGCACAGGCAGGAAAAGTTCATAAGTCTGCTGAAGTCTGCAAAAAGCGAAGTGCTCTTTATGATAAGGCTTGAGGGATATGTTTCGGAGGAAATTGACGACAGTGCAAGGACATTTGTGAAGAAGGGCGGCGTTATGAAATCTGTTTACGAGATGAGCCTCAACTTCAAGGTGATAAAAGACAATTCAAGGAAGGATGCGACTTTGAAGGACCTTCTCAGGATTTGCAGGGCATTTGAAAAGAACGGGGAGAAGATCAGAATATCAAAGAGCGAGCTGCCGAACATGACAATATTTGACGGATCAACTGTCTTCATAAACATACCCGACAAGAATGTGCCAAGACACAACAATGCGGACATCATAATAAGGAACAGAAGCTTTGCCGAGAGGATGAAGGACCTGTTCAACTTTTATTGGAACCAGTCGGTTACACTCAAGGAACTTGAAACACAGATTCAATAAACAAAACATCCCGTACAAATCCGGGATGAAGAAAAATCCGAAAGGATAAATAGGGAGGAATCATGAAACACAAAAATTCTTTTCTGAAGTTGTTTGCGCTTTTGATTGTGGCGTTATTTTCCGCAGCGGCGCAGGCAATTCCGGTAAGCTCAGACAAGGTCAAGGGAGTTGCTTTGTACTCAGATGACCTCACTCCGGTACGCGGCGGCACCATAGAAATAGTGTCCACAGCTACAAGCGCACTGGGTAATGTGGTGCTTGAAAAGATCAGCATAAATGCTGACGGCACATTTCAGATAACCGGGAATTATCTGAACATGACGGACGACATTAAGATAATGGCGTATCCCAACGATATTGACGGAGTTGCGGGTGACTTCATCCAAAGCGAGTTCAAGCCGTCTGAAGTTATGGTGCAGACCAAAGAGGGAATTTCCGTGGTGATAAAAGTTAGCAGGAATCCTTCTCACCTGCAGGATAAGAAGAGTACTGACAAAGACTGACCGTAATCAGCGGAGGTCTTTAGCAAAGGGAGAATTTTGATGATCAGCCGGCGCTGACATCCTTGATAGCAAGCGAGATTTAATGAGGGTTGGGTCTTTCTTGTGAAATCCCTTCTTCGGGAAAGGGAAGGGTTTCAGGGATGTCAAAGCCGGCGGTTCAGAATATTGTATCAAACCAGGGCAAAGGCAGTGTGATGTTTGCTCTTTGTGTGAATTGATACCTCCTGACCGGCCTGCATAAGAGCGGGCCGGTTTTTTTATGACCGCTTACAACATATCTATATTGAGCTGTGATGTTTATTTTGCATTAAGCATAATTCTTCACCGGCATCTTTGCCGGTCATTCACATAAAATGCGTTCACATGAGAATAGTCAACAAGATAATGATTCCCGCCATTCAGGTCCTTCCCAGATCGGTTGTGAAAATGTTTGCAGGCAGATACATTGCCGGCGACAAGCTCTCAGATGCGGTTTCTACCGTGAAGGCACTCAATGCCCGGAACATGATGGCGACAATGGATGTACTCGGGGAAGCGATCAAGGACAGGAATGAAGCTGTTAACTGCAAAGATGAAAACCTTGCCGCACTTGAGGCGATGTCTGCAAGCGGACTCGACTGCAACCTCTCCATAAAACTGACAATGCTTGGACTCAATATAGACTTTGATTTTTGCCTTGGGATCACCGAAGAGATTGCGGCAAAGGCACGAAGTTTGAACAGATTTGTCAGGATAGATATGGAAGACTCCTCAGTTACCGAACAGACAATCAGGATCTTTGAGGAATGCAGAAAGAAGTTTGACAATGTCGGAATTGTAATACAGGCATATCTTAAGAGAAGCCACGACGACATCGTCAGGCTTACCGAACAAAAAACCAATTTCAGGATCTGCAAAGGAATCTACGTTGAGCCGGAATCAATTGCTTACAAGGATGATCAGGAGATAAGAGAAAACTTTCTCAAACTGCTGAGGACGGCTTTTGAAAGAGGCGCTTACTGCGGCATCGCCACGCACGATGACTGGATCGTGAATGAATCACGCAAGCTCGTAAAAGAACTGGGGCTGGAAAAGGACAATTATGAATTTCAGATGCTGCTTGGCGTAAGGGAAAGCCTTAGAGACAAGCTTGTTAATGACGGCTACAGGACAAGGATCTATGTTCCGTTCGGTGTGAGGTGGTATGAATATTCAATCAGGAGATTCAAGGAGAATCCGAATCTTGCCGGGCAGGTGGTCAAAAGCATTCTTACGGGCAACTGAGATTCATCCGGCTATTTGCCGATGCCTTCAAACCAGACCGAAGTAGTTTCGGGATAGATCTCAAGCATAAGTTCTTTCATAGCCTTTGCATATTCTCTTATCTCCCACTGAGCTGTGTCTTCATCACGCAGTTCAATGAAGTTCATGATTGCCTGGAAAGAGGCCGTCCAGTAAACCTCTGTGTATTGATTAAGCGGCAGGATCATCCTTGCCTGCTCCTTTGCCACGCCCAGTTCAAGGAGTTTCTCATACGATTCTATCACCTGCTTCATCGCTATTTCAAAGATAGTTACCGCAGATCTCTGTTCATCAATCAAACCTTCCGATGCCTGCTTATTGTTCTCCGATTGCTTTCTCCATGCACCCGGTTCGTAGAAGTCAGTTACC
Source organism: uncultured Ignavibacteriaceae bacterium (assembly GCA_964615795.1). Classification (GTDB taxonomy): domain Bacteria; phylum Bacteroidota; class Ignavibacteria; order Tepidaquicellales; family Tepidaquicellaceae; genus JADJAH01. Next base: position 15,473 of record CAZTQR010000006.1, on the reverse strand, counting down.
GGCACATACCTCCCGCTTATCTCGTTCCATGCGTGGTCTTTCGTTGCAGAAGATGACGTGGTCTCAATTCCGACTACATGCTTATACCATTGCCTCATTACAAACTCCGGGGCCTTTACATGAAACTGAACCATAAGGTGCCTGAACGGAGACCAGTGTTTATGCTTTGCCAGATAATCCACAAGCTTTCTGTCCTTGTCATCGAATACTTCTTTCCTCTTTCCAAATGACACACGGGCAGAATTGACAACGGTCAGATCACTTCCCAGCTTGTCTATCACATTTATGAACCCCTTGTCGAGAACATTTCTTTTCAGCATCTTCGCTTAACTTTTTTGAAGCCAATATACTTAATTCGCGTGCAAGAATTTATTGACAAAGACTTACAGTGAAACGAAGCAGTCTAAAACAGCGGAGGCAAAGAGCTTTGCCGGGAATGCATATCCGGACCGGAAATGAATGCAGGATTTTTTGAAGTGTTCAGTTGTATCTTGCGAGTTATCTTGGCAAGGACATTGTAATTGAATTCCATAAAAATTTTGCACAGGAAAACACAGTTTGCAGGATTACTTCCTGCCGAACTTGAGAAGGTCATTGTAAGTTTGGGAGAGCCTAAATACAGGGCATCTCAGATCTTCTCCGCGGTTCATTCAAAAGGTGTTGATTCGGCAGAAGAGCTTTTGCAGATCCCGTCCGCCATGAGAGACCTGATCTCCGGTGAATTCGAGATCTCATTGCTTCAGCCGGTCAGGACTTCGGTTTCCTTAAAGCATGACACGAAGAAATTCCTCTTCTCGTTAACGCGCCTTCCCCAAGTGAAGATCGAAACAGTGCTGATAAGTGAGAAAGGAAGAAACACAGTTTGCGTTTCCACGCAGGCAGGCTGTAACGTAGGTTGTGAATTTTGCGCCACTGCAAAACTCGGGTTCATGGCTAACCTGACTCCGGGAGAGATCTGCTCTCAGGTGTATCTTGTGAAGAAGCTAACCGGAGCCGAAGTGACAAACGTTGTTTACATGGGAATGGGCGAGCCGTTTCTGAACTATGAGTCCGTACTGCGGTCTCTTTTGCTTCTTACAAATGAAAAAGGATTGTCTTTGCCCGGCAGAAGAATTACTGTTTCAACCGTGGGCTTCACAAAGAAGATCTCGAAATTTGCGGATGATATTTCACTCCCGGAGAACAGCAGTATCAGAAAGGTGAAACTTGCGTTGTCGCTTCATTCCACTGACAACGGAATCAGGGAATCAATGATACCGGCTTCATCAAAGAACCGGCTTCCGGACATTTATAAGGAGCTTGTTTATTTCTACAGAAAGACAGGAACAAAGATCACCTATGAATACATTCATTTCCCGGGAGTAAACGACAATGCCAACGATATCAAGAGGCTTGCTTCGCTTTCGAGAATGCTGCCGTGCAACATCAACATAATTCCGTTTCATCCGATCAACAGCAAGCTTGCCGGACCTCTGGATGCCTTGAACGGATTTGCAGAGTCAGATACCAAAAAGTTACTTTCAAATCAGAGATTAAATGATTTAATTGCTTCACTCAGAAATCAGAATGTTGTGGTCAATCTAAGGAACAGCAGCGGGGTTGACATCAACGCCGCGTGCGGCCAGCTTGCGCTTGCGGGCGAGAGACATCAATCTGAAACACAATAATCCAACAAATGTACCAACTGATAATATTCGGACCTCCGGGTGTAGGAAAGGGAACACAGGCACAGCTTATTTCGGAAAAGCTCGGGCTGAGCCACATATCAACAGGCGAGATACTGAGGAAGGCAGTGAATGAAGGAACAGACCTTGGAAAGAAAGCAAAGGAGATAATGGACAAGGGCAACCTTGTTCCCGACGAGATAATGAACGGCATAGTGAAAGAAGCTTTGAAATCATCTTCGGAAAACGGATTCATACTTGACGGATATCCAAGGACTGTTGTGCAGGCAAGGGCGCTCGCGGGTATTTTCAGTGAACTGGGATTTAGTGAAGTGAAGGTTCTTAACCTGATTGCTGACGACGGGGAGATTACCGAGAGGTTGCTTAAGAGGGGCAGGAGCGACGATACAAAGGAAACGATCCTGAACCGCCTCAAAGTTTACTACGATTCAACGGCACCTGTGAAAGAGTTTTACGCTGAAATTGCCAAAGACCTGAACGGCGTAGGGGATGTGGAAGAAATTAATGCAGAACTGCTTCGGGTTATACGCGGCAAAGGCTGAATAGTGATTCAAAATTCAGTTTTATAATTGCAATTTTGGATTTTATCGTCTATTTTGACAATCAAAAATTTTCCGTATGGCATCCATTAAGGCTACAGAAATTGCAGACAAAGGCATCGTAATCATTGAACCCAAGGGTAATTTTGTGGGAGGTGACGAAACTGACGAACTTCGTGCAACCATCAAAAAATATGCAGACGAAGGCAATCTGAAGCTTGTAATTGATCTTGGCCAGGTGCTGTACCTTAACAGCACTGCATTGGGTGTTCTCATCTCGGCTCATTCCAACTACACAAAGCGAGAAGGCAAAATAAAACTGTGCCAGTTGAACAAGAATCTTGAGAATCTGTTTGTCATTACAAAGCTTGCTCTGATCTTCGATTCATACGCAACCCAACAGGAAGCAATAGACAGTTTTTAAAAAGCACGTTCCTTTCAAAAACATATTACAAAATCAAAATCAAAAACTCTTTCAGGGGTTAATGGAGGTTAAAGGTTAATGAAACAGTCTGTGTTCATTACAGTCGTCATTGTGGTAGCATTGGTTGTATCGGCATTTGTTTATTTCGGAGTTTTCGGAAATCCTGCAAACTTTAAAACACCGGATAAGACTACGCCTGCGAATATTATGGGAGCCATTTATCTAGGCGGCCCTATTGTTATAGCGCTTCTCGCTCTCAGTATAATGGTTATCACTTTTACAGTTGAGAGACAACTGTCGCTGTCAAAGGCAAAAGGCAAAGGCCCGATCGAGCCGTTCCTTAAAAAAGTGCAGAGCAGTCTTCTTGAAGGAGATATTGACGGAGCAATAGCCGAATGCGACAAGCAGAAAGGCTCAATTGCAAACATTATCAGGCAGGGACTTGACAGGTATCAAATGCTTGCAGGGACCGGAATGGATTCCGACGAGAGATTACGTGAAGTGCAGTCTGCAATTGAAGAGGCTATGATGCTTGAAGTTCCTCTTCTTGAAAGGAACCTTGTTGTGCTTTCAACCATCGCTTCAGTATCTGTGCTTATCGGTCTGTTCGGAACGGTAGTCGGTATGATCAGGTCGTTCCAGGCGCTTGCTACGGCAGGTACACCTAATGCCGCCGAACTTTCCGCAGGTATTTCGGAAGCTCTGATCAATACGGCGGGAGGCCTTTTCGGCGCTATCGTGGGTACTATCGCTTACAACTACTTTGTGACAAAGGTTGGAAACATCACTTACATGATTGATGAAGCAACCTATAACATGCTTCAGATCCTTTCCCTGAAAGGAAAGAAATAAGCGCATTATGTGAAGCGGCTGACGAAAGTTGTGCCGCGCATCTAACTGACTAAAAATGAAGAAAGCAAGATCAATAAAAAAGCCGGGTGTTAACATTGACATGACTCCGCTTGTGGACGTTATCATGCTTCTGCTCACGTTCTTCATGCTTGTTGCAACATTCAAGGTGGAGTCAACAGAAGCCATAGAGATCAAACTGCCTGAGTCAGCCGTGACTGACACCACAAAGCTTCCCGAAAAGAACATAATGACGATCACCATTACTAACAAGGGCGACGCATTTGTTGATGTGGATAACTTTAAGGTAAGGGAAAAGGTATTCGGTGATGCTTTGGGTATGGGAGTGTTTCATCCCGACAGCACGGGAAAGTCCGAATACGAAACAAGCGGTACGGTAATGGGAAAGCAGATCAAGAGGAAGATCGTCGTCATGACCCGCGAACAGTTTGAAAAATCCCTGAAAGAGCTCAGACTGGAATTGAAAAATCAGACAGGCGGCAAAGAGGACTTCAGGCTCGTGATCAAGGGCGATTCCCAGGCGGACTATGGAGTGGTAGAGGATCTCATGGAAATATTCAAGATCACAAGAAACACCAGGTTTGCGCTTGTTACGGATATCCGTTCGGCGGAACCGAAATAATTTTTGTAAATTTTTCTTAACAAAGAAGGAATCAGACTATGGCCGGCGGTGGTTTTGACGCCCCTGAGAGCAGTTCCAGTGGCTTACATAAACAGAAGAAGTACAAGAAAGGCAAGAAGGTTGGCGTAAGGATAGACATGACGCCGATGGTTGACGTAATCATGCTTCTTCTTACATTCTTCATACTCACAACAACGCTCAACACTCCGCAGATAATGCAGATCAACCTGCCAAAAGGTGATGAGACCGATAAGGTAAAGGTTGACATGGGTGATGTTGTTTACATCAGAGTTTCAGACAAGGGCAATGCTTACTTCTCTAGAGGGCTCTCTGACGGTACTGAGGCTCCTCCTGAGAAGGTTGAATTCAATAATATGAAATCAACGATCGAAGCGATCTATGCACAGAATCCGAAACTTCTGATACTATTGAAATTTGACCGCAAGATGAAATACAATATGATGGTGGATGTTCTTGATGAGATCAACAAGGCTGCCATTGAGAAGAGATACAGCTTCATGAAGATGGAAGACGCTGACAAGGAGATTGTAACCAAGGCCGGAGGCTGAGAAAGCTCTTCACAGATTTTTTCTGAGCGGTCTGAAAATCAAAAGTTTCAGATCGCTCTTTTTTATTTTTAACACGAAACAAATAATTAACCGGATGACGGGATTTTTGCCAAAAGTAAGATGCTGTATCACAGCGCTCTTTGCAGGAGCGCTCGTGCTTGCGGCATCCGCCCTGTTTGCGCAAAACGACACATCTGCGTTCAGAAGCCGGGCTGACAATCCGCAGACACTTCGTAATTATGTGGTTGATGAAACGGGAACACTTTCTAATTCTCAGGTCAATGCTCTGGCCTCAAAGCTGAAGCAGTTTGAAGATCAGACCACCAATCAGCTGGTAGTTTACATCATCCCAAGCCTTGACGGCGAATCGCTTGAAGAGGTTTCGATGAGCATCGCCGAGAAGAACAAGATGGGAAGGAAAGACAGGGACAACGGGGTTTTACTGCTGATAGTTAAGAATGACAGGAAGATCAGGATCGAAGTCGGCTACGGACTCGAGGGAGCGCTCACAGATGCACTCAGCTCAAGCATCATAAGAAATGAGATCGCTCCTAATTTCAAGCAGGGGAGATATTATGAAGGGATTAATGCCGGAACCGATGCGATAATTTCTGCCACCAAAGGAGAATACGCGGCTGACAAAAAGCCGAAAGGCTCAGGCGGAGTCTGCGCCGGCGTGCCGTTTTTTGTGATACTGATATTCATAATAATTTTCATTTTCATCATTACATCCATAATCCGAAACAGCCTTGGAAGAGGTAAGTCGATGTACGGCAGCAAAAAAGGCTGGAGCTCAATTCCCTGGATAATCTCAAGCGGAAGCAGCGGAAGAAGTTCCTCATGGGGAAGCAGCGGCGGCTTTGGCGGATTTTCCGGCGGCGGCGGCTCGTTCGGCGGAGGCGGAGCTAGCGGAGGCTGGTAATTATGTCACTCAAAAAAATCATATCAAAATATCTTTCTCCGGATGACCTGAAGATCATCTCCGGCAAGATAGCGGAAATTGAAAAGAGGACCCGAGGTGAGATCAGGGTAAGCCTGAAAGACCACAAGGGATATCTTGAAGAGGAATTAAATTCCTGGGACCTTGCATTGCAGGAGTTCTATGAACTCGGAATGGATAAGACAGAAGAAAAGACGGGAGTTCTGATACTTGTGATCTTCAGGGAGCATGAGTTCAGCATTGTTGCAGATGAAGGGGTGAACTCGAAGTTCATCGGAGACAAGTGGGGCGAGATCTCTTCGGGAATGAGTTTGAAATTTAAAGATGAAAAATATCTCGAAGGAATACTTTTCGCACTTGATGAGATATCGCAAATTCTGATCAGAGAATTTCCCGTAAGGGATGGAGATACTAATGAACTGTCCAATGAAATTGTAATACGGTAGCTGAACTTCCGCAAGAGAACTTCATAAATCAATAACTGACCGGTTTGCCGGATTACAGAGATTCAGTCAGACTGCTTGAGGAATACATCGGAAATGAGAACCTCCGGAGGCATTGCCATGCAGTGGCAGCGGCAATGAGATTTTATGCCGAAAGACTGGGAGAAGACTCAGAGAAGTGGGCTGTTGCCGGACTTCTGCACGACCTTGACTGGGAAAAATTTCCGGACTCTCATCCAAACACCGCAGTACCCGTCTTGAGAGAAGCCGGTTATGGTGAAGACCTGATTGAGGCAATACTCGGACATGCATATCCGGAAAGGACAGATGTTCCGAGAACGAGCACACTGGCAAAGTATCTCTTTGCCTGTGATGAGATCACAGGATTCATAACGGCTTATTCTTACATGAAACCCGGCGGACTTGATAACGTAGAGGCAAAGGGCGTTAAGAAGAAGATGAAGGACAAGGCGTTTGCAAAGAATGTGAACAGGGAAGACATGCTGAAGGGCGCGGAGGAGATCGGTATGGACTTTGAAGAACATCTGGGTAATGTGATCACAGCCATGAGGGCTGATGATAAAGTAAATGTAAAGTGAGACACTGATGTCAGTAATTGCCACAAAAGACCTTTCGAAGGAATATCAGTCGAGGACGTTTTCAAAAGATAAGATCCTTGCGCTGAACAATTTCACCTTTGAAGTGAATGAAGGGGAGATCTTCGGAATTCTCGGCCCGAACGGTGCGGGCAAGACAACTCTGATAAAGATACTGCTCGGAATCACATTCCGCACAAAGGGAAGTGTTCAGATCTTCGGCAAGGAAATTGACGACACTTCATATAAATTTCAGACAGGCTATTTGCCGGAGAACCACAGGTTCCCGTCATATCTTACCGGGGAGCAGGCGCTTGCTTTTTACGGAAAGCTCGGCGGTATGAACAGCGTTGATGTAAAGAAGAAGACAGAAGAGTATCTCAGGATAGTTGATATGGACAGCTGGAGAAAGACGAAGATAAAGAAGTATTCGAAAGGAATGCTTCAGAGGCTCGGACTGGCTCAGGCGCTGATGAATGACCCGAAGCTTGTGTTCCTTGATGAACCTACGGACGGAGTTGATCCGATCGGCAGGAAGCAGATCCGGGACCTTCTTACAAGGCTCAGGGAATCCGGCAAGACGATATTCCTTAACTCTCATCTTCTGAGCGAGGTTGAACTTATCTGCGACCGCGTAGCCATCCTTAACAAAGGCGGACTCGTTGCTTCCGGAAGTGTGGAGGAGCTCACCTCAGTTGCAGACAGTTACCGGTTCAATGTTGCGGCAATAGCTGACGATCTCATGCAGCCCTTGCTCAATACTTACAAGGCCGTCATAAAAGGGCCGAACGAGTTCACGTACAAAGCAGGATCGGCTGAAGAGCTTAACGGGCTGATAGATTTTCTGAGGCAGAAGAATGCGCTTATTCTTCAGATCGAAAAGGAAAAGAATACGCTTGAAAACATGTTCATAAACCTTATCGGGAGTCAGGACTGACATGATATTTCTGACGCTTATGTTCAGTGTGTTCCGTGAAGCAGTTGCGAAGAAGATCTTTCTCGGATTTTTCGCAATAGCCACGCTTATAATACTCTTCTTCCTCCTGTTAGTTAACGTTGATTCCGTCGAAGGCATGGTGAACATGATGGAAGCAACGGGTGAAGAAGGCGTAAAACAGCTCGTGATGGGATTTCAGGTGGGGATGATCACCATATCTTACTTCCTCGTAATTACGTTCTGCTTCATCGCGGTTTCGTCGTTCATTCCGTCAATGCTCGAAAAGGGAAATGTTGACATACTTCTTTCCAAGCCGGTATCAAGGACCAACATAATACTCGCAAAATTTTTGGGCGGAGTTCTGCTGATCTTTCTGAGTCTTACGTATCTGATAGGCGGTGTATGGTTGATATTGTCTGTCAAATCAGGTTTCTGGCACTTCCCGTTTCTGCTGTCAATTCCGTGGCTTACATTTTCGTTTGCGGTCATATATGCTCTGATAATCCTGATCGGTGTCACCACACAAAGCACAATACTTTCGATAATTGTGAGCATGTTCCTCGTGTTCGTCATATGCCCCGTACTTTTTGTGCGGGAGACAGTCATATTCAGTTTCATCACAAACAGCACTATGCAGTTTGTCATAAACTTCTTCTATTACATTCTTCCGAAGCTGAATGACATCAACAAGATCATCGAGGAGATAATAATGGGCAACGCGGTAAGTTCTTACATGCCGGCAGTTTCATCATCCCTGTTCATGCTTGCCGCACTGCTGCTTTCCATATTTTACTTCAGAAGAAAGGATTATTGAGAAGCCCCTGCAGGATCATAGCGGTCGCCTGCATACTGGCGGGCTTTTCCTCATGCAGTCTGAAACCTGAGCCGGAGCCACTCTCTTACTCTACGCTTGCTACACTAAACCTTCTTCAGGACAATGCGCAGTTTGTCATGTACCTTAATTTCAAGACGATGCGCAGGACGGAATTCTGGCAGAAGCATGTTTCCGATTCGCTCCTGAATGCGGAAAAAACTTTCGGCAGTCTGCTGAACACTTTCAGGCAATCCACAGGCGCGTCAATATCCGAAGGGCTCGATGAGCTCTACTATTCCAATTCCTGGCTGGGGGAAAACGCAATTGTACTGAAGGGCTTGTTCAACAGGGCAATGCTTGACACTCTGCTCGCAAACGACAGTAACTACAGTGTAACTTCAGGGAAAGGTGCGCCGGTTTATATGAATAACGAAAACGGCCTCTACTTTTTCTTCAAAGACAATTTTACGATCTGCGCCAGCAATTATCTCAGGCAGATCGATCAGATGATGACGGTCACAGACACTTCGAATACAGGACTGCTTGTAAACAATAAGATGATGACGGTTGTTCAGTCAACCCGGTTCAAGGAAAATTTCTGGATGGTCACTGCAGAAAAAATGTTCATCAGAGGAATGCTCCTGAACATGATAGAATCAACTTCGGGCAAGGACATCAGTGACAATGACAGCCTTCAGGCAGATTCAACACTGAGCGACAGCGAGATAACTGTGACTAACCTCTACAGGTACATCGGCTCGCTTGGCTTTTCCGGAAAGATGGACAAAGAGCTCAGGCTGGTAGTTCAGGGGAATTGCATAAGCGAGAAGGCCTCAGAATATCTGGCGGAAATGCTGAGCGGACTGCTCACAGTTGCTAGGCTGAGCGGCAGGGAAAAACAGGATCCTGAGATATCAGAGATACTTAAGCAGGTCGAGCTTGAACGGTACGGTGAGGAGGTTATGCTGGACATCAGCATCAATGACGGCAACATTTCGGACTTCCGGAAAAGAGAACTTATGAAGAAACCGTGAAGGATCGGAACTGACTAAAGTGTTGTCAGCATCTTCTCATAGTCCTTGACTAAAAGTTTTCCCCCTCGGTTCTTTTGCACAACTTCGAAGCCTTCGGCCTTCAGCCGCTGTGCCTGCAGTTCAGCACCGCCGGAGATCTTCTCGTTGAGTTCGCCTTTGTCGCCGACAACTCTCCAGTAAGGCGCAATTTTCTTTTTTCCGGAAGCAAGATCCTCCTCCGCGGCTTCCGAAACAATGCGGAGAAATATTCCGGTGGTGAGAGGACAGGTAACGTCTGCTCCCGCATCTGCGGCAAGTCTCTTCCGAAGTTCTGACTTTGTTATAAGCTTTCCTTTTCGGATCGTCCCAATGAGCTTCTCTATGTCAACAGGCCTGGGGATCAGCATCCTGCCTCTTCCAAAACGCAACTGCATCTTATCCGGTATGTCAACAAGCTCTGCTTCCGTGATCCTGCTGACCTTTTCCCTCCATGTAGTCTTCGTCTTCATTACTCAGCTGATCTGTATCACATAGCAAGAAACTTCTCAACCATCTTCACATCTTCTTCACTGCCAATGAATAATGGCGTACGTTGATGAAGAGCCTGCGGTTCAATCTCCAGTATTCTTTTTTTGCCGTCCGAACTTCTGCCTCCGGCCTGCTCAACGATCATGCTGAGAGGATTGGCTTCATACATCAGTCTGAGTTTGCCGTTTGGATTTTTGTTGTCGCCCGGATACATGAATATGCCGCCGTACAGAAGGTTCCTGTGAAAGTCTGCAACAAGAGAGCCGATATACCTGGATGAATAAGGCCTTCCGGTCTCCGGGTCGGATTCTTTAAGATAAGAGACATAATCCTTCATTCCCTTGTTCCACTTGTTATGGTTGCCTTCGTTTACGGAATAAGTCTTTGATCTTTTTGGAATGGTAATGTTCTCGCTCGAAAGCAGAAACTCGCCGGCTGTCGGGTCAAGTGTGAATGCGTGGACGCCGTCGCCCGTAGTATAAACGAGCACTGTGCTTGAACCATAGATGGCATATCCCGCCGCAACCTGGTCAACTCCCTTCTGAAGGCAGTCGCGGAGTTCACCGGGGCCGTTATCACTCACTCTTTTGTAGATTGAAAATATAGTGCCGATCGAAACGTTGGCATCAATATTGGAAGAGCCGTCGAGCGGGTCAAAGTGGCAGATGTACTTGTTGGTCACATACTTGTTCTCTATGAACCTGTCTTCAATCGGAAGAAAATTCTCTTCTTCCTCAGAGCAGATCGCACAGATGTGTCCGCCCTGCTTCATCATGTTTGTCAGAAGTTCATTGGCATACACATCAAGCTTCTTCACTTCCTCGCCCTGCACATTCGTATCTCCGGTAAAGCCGAGTATGTCAATAAGCCCTGCCCGGTTCACTTCCAGCGAGATCATTTTGCATGCAAGCGCGATGTCGGCAAGCAGGTCGGAAAGCTGTCCCGTTGCCTCGGGATACTTCCTTTCTGCTTCGACAATGTGTCTGTAGATCGTGTTGAATTTCTTCAAGTGTTGCTCCTTCCTTTTGGGTGTGTTAATTCACTTCACGATTTCAAATCCGTGGTCATTCCAGGAGATTATTCCTCCGGCCAGGTTGTAAACTTCCTCAAACCCGAGATCCCGCATGAGATACATTGCCTGACGGCTCCTGTTGCCCGACCTGCAGTAAACAAGGTACTTCATTCTCTTGTCAAGCTCGTCAATTTCGGTTTCAAAATTGTGCGAATAAAAGTCAATGTTCAATGACCCGGTCAGATGGCCTGCATTGTATTCATTTTCTGTCCTGACGTCAAGCAATATGTAAGCGTCTTCTTCAAGTTTTTCTTTGAATGAGCGCGTATCAATGTCCTGATGATTCATCTTATGTAAAATTGAAATATACTGTTATTGGTTATCGCCAGGCCAAGCGGCTGAGACGTTTCAATGCCGGCTTAGCCTAAGTCAGGTGAAAAGCTTCTTAAATTCTTCAAGTTCTTTACGCGTTGACCTGTCCGGCTTTTCCATGATCTCATTTACATTCTTGCCTTTCGCCGGACCTGCGGCTTTGCCCGACAGATCACCGGCAAATCTCTCAGAAGCTATCACCGTACAGCTGCACTCCTTTGCAAGCAATGTAATGCCTGCGTCGGAACTTACAATTATCAGATCTCTGCCGCTGCGCGATTCCGTGATCATCTGCCTGATAATATCATCCGCTGTAAGCTTGCCCGAATAGATGACACCGGCACCTTCGTTCCTGCCGTAGCCGTCAAAGACAAATGTGATCTTCTCCCTGCCCTTGTATCTTGACCTTACAAACTCCCTGAGTGCCAATGCCGCACCTTCCTTGTCTGAAGAGTGCATTGCCTTTAGTGAAGGGATCTTATGAAGGAGATTATTGCCGTCAATTATGATTCGCTTCATGTTATCAAGAAACTACATCGTTGTCTCAGGGCCTTATCCTGTTCGGCCTTCTTGCAAAAGGAATGGCTTCTCGAATGTGCTCAAGGTTGCAGATCCAGGAAACCATGCGCTCCACACCCAGTCCGAAACCTGAATGCGGAACACTGCCGTACCTTCTCAGATCAAGGTACCACTGGAATTCCTCAAGGGGAAGGTTGTGCTCTTTGATCCTTTTTTCGAGTTCTTCAAAATTATCTTCACGCTGTGAGCCGCCTATTATCTCTCCGAATCCTTCCGGAGCAAGCACATCAACTCCGAGGGCGATCTTCGGATCGTTCGGATCGCGTTTCATGTAGAACGACTTTGCTTCCGCGGGCCATCTGTGAACCATGACCGGCTTATCGTACTGTTCAACAATCGCCTCCTCGTGCGGCGCCCCGAAATCTTCGCCCCACGGGAAAGGCCTTATTTGCTCTTCGCCGTTGGCAGTCTTTCTTATCAGGGGAATATCTTTCTTTCTCAGTATCTCAACAGCTTCTTCATAGGTGATCCTAGGAAAGGGCTTCTTCACATTCTGCAGTTTTGAAATGTCCCTGCCGAGAAACTCGAGATCGGCCTTTGATCTTTCAAGAACTCTTTGCACCACATACTCAAGAAAATCCTCGATAAGGTCCATGTCATCATCAATGTCATAATATGCCATTTCGGGTTCCATCATCCAGAATTCCGTAATGTGCCTTCTTGTCATAGAGTTTTCAGCCCTGAATGTGGGTCCGAGCGTGTAAACCTTGCCAAGTGCAAGAGCGCCGGCTTCCGCATAGAGCTGTCCCGATTGCGAAAGATATGCCTTGCCGAGGTCGAAATAATCCGTTGAAAACAGAGTAGTTGTTCCTTCGCATGCGTTTGGAGTGAAGATCGGCGTATCAAAGAGAACGAACCCGTTGTTGTACATATAATCCCTGATCGCCTGTATGATCTCATTCCTTACTCTCAGAATTGCCGTCTGCCTCGGCGACCTCATCCAGAGATGCCGCCTGTCCATCAGAAAATCAACGCCGTGTTCCTTTGGAGTGATCGGATATGGCTCGGCAAGCGCGATCGTTTCAAGGCCGGATATCTGAAGTTCATAAACGCCTTCTTTCTTAGGATGCTTTGAGACAGTTCCGGTGACTTTAACTGAAGATTCCTGCGTCAGCTTTGAAAAATCTTCCCACACTTTCTCAGGCACGGCGCTTTTAACCACGACGCCCTGAATTACACCTGTGCCGTCTCTCAATTCCGGAAACATAAGCTTTCCGGATGACCTGATATTGTAAAGCCAGCCTTTGATGGTGACTTCCTTATCAACAAAATCCGCGATCTTATTAATGTAAACTCTTGGTTCCAAATGTGATTGGGGTAAATTAATAGGAATGGTGCAATTTACGAAACGGGGCTGTGTAATGAAATGAAGAAGTTGGGAGACGATCTGTTTGCGCTTCGCATGCCGTTTCCGGGTTGGCAGAGCTTTGAAGATTGAGCATTGAGCCTACCATAACTAAGGCAATTCTCTGTTAAGAGTTCGCTGAAATTTCTATTTTACTCCATTACAAAGTTCACTCTGCGGATTGCTGAAACCTTATGCCATTGGATGTGAACTTTCCGGCAGTAATCAAATCAAATTAATAATTGAAAGTCTCAGGCTTCACTATCATCAGGAACGGCGAGCTTTATGCGTATCCGTTCAAAGAGGCGATACTTTCCGTTCTGCCGCTTTGCGATGAGTTCGTTGTAAATGTGGGAAGGTCGGATGACGGGACGCTTGATGCCGTCCGTTCTATTGAGAGTGAGAAGATCAGGGTCTTTGAAAGCGACTGGGACATGAGCCTTAAGGGCGGCAAGGTGCTTTCAGAAGAGACGAACAAGGCGAAAGCGCAATGCAGAGGTGACTGGCTCTTTTATATACAGTCGGATGAAGTCCTGCATGAAAAATATCTCGAAACGGTTCACTCCGGGATGAAAGCCAGTCTTGAAATGAAAACCATAGAGGGCCTCAGGTTCAGGTATGTCCACTTCTACGGCAGTTACGATTATTATCAGGATAATTACAGGAACTGGTACATCCGTGAAACAAGGGTGATCAGGAACTCGCCGGAAATTGTTTCATGGGGAGATGCAATGGACTTCAGGCACAAAGACGGCAGTAAGCTGAAAGTTGCAGATGTGAATGCTGAGATATTTCATTACGGTTGGGTAAGGCCGCCTGAAAAGCTGATCTCAAAGAGAAGGGACTTTGAAAAGCTGTACAACGACGGAGAAACCGCAGAGAAAAACATTGCGGGCTTTACAAACTACGACGACCTCGGAAACCTTAAGAGATTCAAAGGCACTCATCCGAAAGTGATGCTTGAAAGAATTTCGGACAGCAACTTGGATTTTGACGCGAAGCTTGACAGTCAGAAGCCGGACTGGCTGCGAAAAATACTGATCTTCCTTCATCCGCTCACCAAGCGCATTGTTAAGTCCGGCCGCAAATGAACTGAAGCTTTTTCAGCAGTTGCTCTTTTCGAGTTTCAGAAGCCTGTCTTTTCTCCAGAGTCCGCCGCCGTATCCTACCAGCTTTCCGTTATCACCAATCACTCTGTGGCAAGGGATTATCACTGCGATCCTGTTGTGGCCGTTGGCATTGGCCACTGCCCTTACAGCAGTCGGCTTTCCGAGCAGTTCAGCCTCTGTCTTATAGGAGATCGTTTTTCCGTATGGGATCTTCATCAGAATTTCCCACACACTTTTCTGAAACGGTGTGCCGACAACATGCAAGGGCACTTCAAATTCCTTTCTCTTTCCTTTGAAATATTCCGCAAGCTGTTCTTTTAAAACCCCGAAGTGTTTGTTTCTGCCGGGAAGTACCGGCGATTGGAAATGCTTCTCAACCTGCCTGAACTGAGTCTCAAGCATTCGTCTGTCAGTGAACTCCAGAATGCAGATCCCTTTTGAAGATGCAACCGCTATCATTTGTCCAAGTGGAGTTTCTATCCTGGTAAGTGCGAGAGGCTCCTTAGAGCCGGCGTCTTTGGGATTCATTTCGGCGGCCTTTTTGAATGAATGCTGAAATCCGCTGAGGGAACTGTAACCGTTGTCAAATGCCGCATCAATGACTTTGCTTCCGTTACTTATGTTTGTGTAAGCGCTGTTGATCCTCATAAGTCTCTGATATGCCTGAAAAGTCATGCCGTGATTTGCAATGAACCACCTTCTGATCTTTGACGGCTGTAATCCCCTTAGTGTTAGGTCGTAGTCCTTTATCTTCCCAAACGGATTCAGTTCTATCTGTTTCAGAAGCGCTGTTATATCTTCGGGGGTTTCGCCGAGCGGTGTAAGAGGCCTGCAAACTTTGCACGGCCTGAACCCGTCCCGCATTGCGTCAAGAGAGGTCTCATAAAAGACAACATTCTCCTTCTTAGGCTTCTTTGCAGTGCACGAAGGCCTGCAGAAAATGCCGGTCGTCTTCACCCCTACAAAGAACAGGCCTTCAAAGCTCTTGTCTTTCCTCAGAAGAGCATTGTATTTGATCCTTTCGCTGAGAGTTTCGCTCATGATTTTTTTACACAAAGATGATAACTCTGTGACCG
>CAZTQR010000005.1:0-83677 GCA_964615795.1 uncultured Ignavibacteriaceae bacterium | reverse complement strand
CACTGCAAATTACACATAATGACATTCCTTGACAATGTCGTTTTCGGACAGTCTGGGAGATTGGGCACGAGGGAGAAAAACAGGAGATTGAGCACGAGGGAGAAAAACAGGAGATTGGGCACGAGTGAGAACAACATGGGGTCTTTCCACACGGCAAGATATCTTGGAAAGCAATCAGTAAACTTCCAGCATGCGCTGATCACATGCCTTGTTTACCAAAAACAATAAGGTTATTTTTGCTCCCAAAATGAAATTATCCCCCCAAAATATTCTCTGAATTTTTCGGAGAATTCTTAAACAACTGAATGAAAGCACTATCTCGCAATAGCAAACTGAGAAACATAGCAATAATTGCCCACGTTGACCACGGAAAGACTACGCTTGTTGACCACATGTTCAGGCAAAGCGGATTGTTCAGGGAGAATCAGGAAGTTGCCGAGCGCCTGATGGACAACATGGACCTTGAAAAGGAACGCGGCATTACGATAGCGGCAAAGAACTGCTCGGTGAAATGGAACGGAGTCAAGATAAACATTCTCGATACGCCCGGACACGCCGACTTTGGCGGAGAAGTGGAACGCGCACTGATGATGGTTGATGGTGTTGTCCTCCTTGTTGATGCTTCCGAAGGCCCACTGCCGCAGACAAGATTTGTTCTTCGCAAAGCCCTTGAAGCAAAGCTTAAGGTGATAGTGGTCGTGAATAAAGTTGACCGTAAAGATGCGCGTCCTTCTGAAGTGCTTGACGAGATCTACGAACTGTTTCTCGACCTTGACGCAACGGAATCTCAGATCGAGTTTCCCGTTCTCTATGCAGTGGGCAGGGAAGGAAGAGCTATGAAGAATCCTGATGACATGGCAGATGACCTCAGCATACTGTTCGAGACGATCATAGAGGAGATCCCGGGTCCGGAATTTGATCCGTCAGAACCGTTTCAAATGCTTGTGGCGGATCTTGGTTATTCGGATTACCTCGGCAGGCTTGCAATAGGAAAGATCGCCAACGGCACTGTGAGGCAAAATGATGAGCTCGTCTGCATCAATGAGGATTCGGAAGTGCTTCCTTTGAGAATTTCCAAACTTCAGAATTATGAAGGGATCAACCTGAGGGATTCGGAGTTTTCCGAAGCCGGTGACATTGCAATACTTGCGGGAATCGAAGACGTTCACATCGGCGACACGATCTGCAACAGGGAGTCGCCAAAGGCGCTGAAGAGAATTGCGGTTGACGAGCCGACAATCTCAATGATGTTTTCCATCAACACTTCTCCGCTTGCAGGCAGGGAGGGAAAGCATGTGCAGTCTAACAAGATACGTGAGAGGCTCTTCAAAGAGGCTCTGAGAAACGTTGCGCTTAAGATCGAAGACTCACCCGAAGGCGACAGCTTCATCGTTAAAGGGCGCGGTGAATTTCAGATGGCCATAATCATTGAAACAATGAGAAGGGAAGGCTACGAGCTTAGCGTAGGCCGGCCGCAGGTCATTTACAAACTTCACGGAGGTAAAAGGCTTGAGCCCATTGAGCATTTGTTCATAGACTGCGACGAGGACTTCGTTGGTATTGTGTCGGAGAAGCTTTCGAGAAGGAAAGGCAGGATGATAAATCTTGTCAATCACGGTTCAGGAAGAGTAAGAATGGAGTTCAGCATTCCCTCAAGGTCGCTTATCGGGTACAGGAATGAATTTCTCACGGACACAAGAGGAACAGGAATAATGAATTCATATTTGCAGGGATATGAGGAGTACAGGGGAGATTTCAGTTCCAGGGTAACGGGCTCGCTTGTTTCGGACAGGCAGGGAGATGCACTTTCTTACGCATTGTACAACCTGGAACCTCGCGGAACTCTGTTCACCGTTCCAAACGAACCTGTATATGAAGGAATGATTGTAGGCGAACATAACCGCGACAATGACCTTGATGTGAATCCGTGCAAAGGAAAAAAACTCACAAACATGAGGGCTTCAGGAAAGGATGACGGAATAATGCTCACGCCCGTGATTCCGATGACACTTGAGCGTGCGATCGAATTCATTAAAGATGACGAGCTTGTGGAAGTGACTCCAAAGAGCATAAGACTGAGAAAGGCGATCCTGTCGTCAACAAAGCGTCACACATTGAGGAACAAAGCTTTCACCGGAAAGCTCGAATCTGCAGAAAGCATCTGAAGTAAATAAATTGCAGAATGGCACGATCTAAGAAACTTGCGGAGAAATCTGAAGAGCTGAAGATTGCGGAAATCAAAAGGCATATCTTCATTTGCGCCGATCAGACCAAACCGAAATGCTGCAGCAAGGAAGACGGCATCAAGGCATGGGAGTATCTCAAGAACAGGCTCGATGAGCTTAAGCTCACAGGAAGCGGAGGCGTGTTCAGGACAAAGGCCAATTGCCTGAGGCTTTGTGCCGCCGGGCCGATCGCAGTGGTTTATCCCGAAGGAGTCTGGTACCACTCATGCAATGAGGAAAATCTGGAGAGGATCATTCAGGAACATCTCATCGGAGGTGAAGTGGTAAAGGACCTCCTCGTTACTGAGGACAATAATGAATCAGTCAGAATTGAGATAAGCTGGAAATAAGTTCAGCGAAGTTCAAAATTTTTTCAACAACAAAAACAATACAGCTGAAATGGCAACAAAGTTCGGAGATTTCGGTTACACAAGGCCAGACCTTGAAGCATTTGAATCCGGGATGAGAACGCTGATCGGTGAATTTGCAGGTGCACCTGATCCCGAAACTCAAAAGGAAACTTATATCACGATCATAAGGAAGATGGAGCACGTGAACACTATGCGGACACTTGCGAGGATCAGATTCACAGTTAATACAAATGACGAGTATTACAATGCAGAGCATGAATTTTTTGACAATAATAAACCGAAGTTTCTGGAAATTGAAAGCGAGTTGAAGAAAGCATTGCTCGGTTCCAAATTCAGAAAGGAGCTGGAGAAGGATCTTGGAAAGATCGTATTTGACCATGCTGAAACTGACCTGAGGACTTTTTCAAAAGAGATCGCCGATGAGCTTGTGAAGGAAAGCAAACTGACCAATGAGTATATCAAGCTGATTGCTTCTGCAAAGATACCTTTCAGAGGCGAAGACAGAAACATTGCCGGCATGGAACCGTTCATGCAGTCCTCAGACAGGTCTGAAAGAAAGGAAGCAAATGAAGCGAAGTGGAAATTCTTTGAAGACAATGAAAAGGAATTTGACAGGATATATGATGAGCTTGTGAAAGTGAGAACAGCCATGGCAAGAAAGCTTGGGTATGATAACTTCATTCAGCTCGGTTATGACAGAATGCACAGATTCGATTACGGCCCTGAACAGGTGAAGCAGTTCAGGGATAATGTAAAGGAATTCATCGTCCCTGCATCAGAGGTTCTGCATGAGATGCGAAGGAAGAGACTCGGGCTGGAGAAACTCTATTACTACGATGCGCTTTACGACTTCGCGGACGGAAATCCTTTTCCAAAAGGAGACCCTAAATGGATAGTTGACAACGCAGTGAGTATGTATGAGGAGTTGTCGCCTGAAACATCCGAGTTTATCAACTTCATGGTGGACGGTGACCTGATGGATCTTTACAACAGGAATGGAAAGTCTAACGGCGGTTACTGCTCATTTCTCGGTGACTTCAAAAGCCCGTTCATCTTTGCCAACATGAACGGAACGAGCCATGACGTGAGAGTTCTGACACATGAAGCAGGTCATGCTTTCCAGGCATTTGTGTGCAGGAATGAAGTTAACCCCGCGTTCAGGCATGCAACTGCCGAGGCATGCGAAGTTCATTCGATGGGTATGGAATTCCTCACATGGCCGTGGATGAAACTCTTCTTCGGCGAGGACGGGGACAAGTTTCTTTTCCATCATCTTACAAGGGCCCTTAAGTTCATTCCTTACGGTGTAAGCATAGATGAATTCCAGCATTTCGTTTACGAGAATCCTGAAGCTTCGCCGGCTGAGAGAAAGGCGCAGTGGAGGGAGATCGAAAAGAAGTACACACCGATGGTTGACTATGCTGACAACGATTTCCTGAAGCGCGGAGGATTCTGGTTTCATCAGCAGCATGTGTTCAGGATGCCGTTCTATTACATTGACTATTGCCTTGCTCAGGTCTGTGCGCTTCAGATCTGGAAGAAGTCGAACAAAGACAGAAGCAAGGCCTGGGAGGATTACCTAAGACTTTGCAGGGCGGGCGGCAGAAAGCCGTTCCTTGAACTTCTAAAGATTGCTGATATCCAATCTCCGTTTGAGGGAAAGACAATAGAGGATATAGTCTCATATGCCCGCGGCTGGGCTGAAGATAATGAAAGCGTTATGGCGGTGGGTGCAGTATGACCTTATCCTTCTGCTAAATCCTTCAGCTGAGACAACCTTTCGGACCAGAATTTCTTTCTTGAATCAGCCGACGATTTGTCCCTGAGTTTCAGATGCTGAACAGTGACCAGGCATTTGCTTTCCGACTTCGGATAGAAGTTGACTGATATCCTTGTCCCGTCATCTATCCACAATGCCCGCAAAGATTTATTCGGCGTGGCTGTTGAGATCTCCATTTTTTCTTTAAGCCACTTGCGTCTTTTCACTTTATCTGCAAATAGACTGAAAAGCTCATCAGCAGAAACATTGATTGTCTTCCCTGAACTTATCTCATATCCGCCCGGCTTCTGGTAATCTTCACGTAAGCCTCTTTCCTTCTCATACTCAACCGTCACCATCTGACTCCACCAGCCGCTGATCTCATGATTGCCGTGAAGCCAGCTTGCAATTTCTTTATGCGGCTTCAGATCCATTTTCTTAGCGTCAAGAATCTTGAACCAGTCACTCCAGCTTTTTCCGGTTGCCTTCTTTACAGATTCATCAGAGGTTCGCGATGCATTCTTCTTCATGGAGAATTAATTTTAGGTTAATCACCGAAAATATATGAAACACCGCCGAGAAGTCCGAACTGAATTATTGAAGCGCTTCCCTCCGAATTGTACTGTGAGCTCAGATAGCTGTCTTTCGAAACGTTTTTAGTGGTTGACAGCAATTGTGCAGTGAAGTTCAGAGAGATGTTGTCGGAAGGCTTGAACCTTGTGCCAAGCCTGAGTCCCCAGGCGAAGTTTGTGCTCGATTCGGATGCGGAAGTTGCTTTGCTTTTTGAATTAATGAAAGACAGCCCCAGCATTGCGCCGGCAAAAGAATAGAAAGTCCGCGACCTGTTCATACTGAAGTAAGCATTTGTTCCTACCAGTCCGTAGTTTATCTTAACCTCAAATTCAGATACAAGTGAATCGTTTGAATATGAAGATGGGATAGCGTTTGAGCTTTGATTCAGATACAGCAATTCAATTCCGTAGCTTGACCTGTAAGGCACATATTCAAAGCCCGCGCCCCAAATGAAACCGCCTTCGAGAGTGGCATCATATTCAAGCGGCACCCCCTGATATCTGATGGCATCTTCAAATGCGTATCCTGCGTAAGTGTTAATGGCTGTTGCCTGGGCAAATGTCAGTTGCGGAATAAGCCGGCCTGCTATGGCGATCAGGAGGACAGTAAGGAGTCTTGTCATTTGTCTTTGGTTAAAATTTTGCAAAAGTAGTCATACGAACCGAGTCATACAACGCCCTAAGTACTGAAGCGCGGAGCTTTTCGTGTAATCAGGCAAATTGCATCAGGATCAATGAGAGGCGGTGCGCGGGAAATTTGTGCCTGTGATGATCCGGGACAGGTAAAATAACTCTTCAGTCAACCCGTTATTGTTCCGGGCGATGTTGGATTATCCTGCTCACTTGTCTAATAAGTTAATTTTATAAAGCATCGGCTTTGCTTAACTTTGATTCTAATATTCACACATTTGCTCATAGAATTTACTCCGTCCGGAATCTACTGTCCAAAAGCAGGGATCTACATTGACCCGACTCGAGCGGTTGACAAGGCAGTGATAACTCATTCGCATTCAGACCATGCGAGGAGAGGCAGTCGTACATATCTCACATCACGCGGCAATATTAACATACTGAAACACAGGATCGGTGCTTCAGCGCCGATCGAAGGAGTTGAGTTCGGAGAGAAAGTGAAGATCAACGGAGTCTGCATTTCACTGCACCCGGCGGGGCATGTTCCGGGATCGGCACAGGTGCGGCTCGAGTACGGCGGAGAAGTATGTGTTGTAACCGGCGATTACAAGACGGAAAGCGACGGCATTACGGAGGAATTCGAACAGCTCAGGTGCAATGTCATTGTCACTGAATCAACATTTGCATTGCCGCTCTTCAGGTGGAATAAGCAGGAAATTGTCAGAGACTCGATCGTTGAATGGTGGAAGAGGAATTCAGCGAATGGAGTTACATCACTCCTGTGCGCATACTCTCTTGGAAAAGCTCAGAGACTGATCAGACTCTTGCACGGTCAAATCCCATGCCTGTATGTTCATCCGGAGATCGAGAAAACAAATGATGCAGTAAGGAGGTCCGGCTATGATGTTCCTGAAGCAAAAGTCATGAAGTTAGGGAATGTGACGAAGGAATTGCAGGGGGCGCTTGCAATTGTACCGCCTTCATTCTCCGGATCTGCAGAAGCAGAGAAGCTTGTGCCATACAGAACGGGCTTTGCTTCAGGCTGGATGGCTGTGCGCGGAAGCAGAAGATCCCGCAATGCCTCAGCAGGCTTCCCCTTATCGGATCACGCCGACTGGAACGGACTCAATCAAGTTGTAAGACAATCGGAAGCAGAAAGGGTTTTTGCGGTTCACGGATTTGCTGATGAATTCTCCCGATGGCTGAAGGAAAACGGCATCAACGCATCGCCCGTTCAAAGCGGTTCTCAGAAGCAAATGGCGGGAACGATTTCAGTACGGAGCGGCGAATGAATGAGTTCGGTAAACTCATAGAAAATCTTGAAAGCACAAACGATCCGACCGAGAAGACACGGTTCATCATTGAATATCTTGGCAACTCAAATGACAGCGATAAACTTTGGATGATCTTTTTGCTTTCGGGAGGAAGGCTGAAGAGAAATTTCACTTCGGCAGATCTCAAAGACTGGACATTAGAGATAGCAGGCTTTCCTCATTGGTTGTTAGAAGAATGCCGGACCTTTACGGGTGATCAAGCCGAGATAATGACATTGCTTATCTGTAAAGACAGCGTGAGATCTTCCATGAGTCTTGAAGACTGCTGCAGATTCATTTCCCGTAATGCGGAAATGAGTGAAGACGAATTTAAGGATGGTATTAAGGAGATCTGGCAATCACTGGAGAGGGATGCATTGTATGCATTCAACAGGATCCTCACCGGCGGAGTTAAGAAGTGTTCAACACCGGAGCAACTTACAAGCGCGATTGCTATGCATGAAAAAATTGAAACTTATGCTGCGGCGCGAATAGTATCCGGGAAGTGGAATCCTGAAACAGCAAGTTACTCTGATGTTTTGAAGAGTTCTAAGAATGATGCGGCCATGATGAGTCCATTTCCTTTCTGTATTGCAGAAATTTTGAAAGGAACTCCGGAGGCTATGGGAAAGAGACATCAATGGATTGCGGAGTGGAGTATTGACGGGATCAGGGCGCAGTTGATAAGAAAGAATGGTGAATGCTGTTTGTGGTCGGAAGGTGAGGAGATCATTACGGATAAGTTTCCGGAAGTGTGCAGTTCAGCATCTGAATTTCCGGAAGGCACGATCATTGACGGAGTGATCGTATGTATGAAAGATGAAATGCCGCTTGGATTTGCATCGCTTCAGCGCCGCGCTTCATTGAGGAAGCCGTCTTCGCGAATTATGGAGGAAGCTCCCGCTGTTTACATAGCTTTCGACATGCTTGAGTGCAACGGCAAAGATGTGCGCAGAATGAAATTAACTGAGCGAAGGGAACTTCTGGAAACATTTGCAGAGAAGTTCAGCCCGGATGAGATAACGATATCACACCGGATCAACTTTGCATCGTGGAAGGAACTAAGCGGAATGCTGCGTCTTTCAGCAAAGAAAGGCGCAGACGGAATATTGCTTATGCGCGCTGATTCAACCTATGATCCGGGAAAGAGGAATCCTAAGTGGTTTAAACTGAAGCGTGAGCCGTTCAGGATAGATGCAGTGCTCACATGTGCAAGTCCCGCGCCGGATGCCTCATCCGCACTGCTGACTGAATATACGTTTGCCGTGTGGCACGAAGAGAAGCTGGTGACAATAGCCAGAACAGGCAGGGGACTGGGCAAAGCGGAACTGACGGAGATCGACAGTTACATCCGGATGAACACGATAGAGAGATTCGGTCCTGTAAGGACAATCAAGCCCGAACTCGTATTAGAGATTGAGTTTGACGGAGTGATTGAATCCGCAAGGCGAAAGTCGGGACTTGCACTTCGGTCTCCGAGAATTTCAAAGTGGTACAAGAATAAGCAAGCCCGTGATGCAGGCACACTTAGCTCACTGAAAGAACTTCTTAATGCTGAATGAAGAAGACAGACTACACGCTGGCCGACAGAAGCATTGACGAATGGTTTGAATCAAAGGGCTGGAAACCGTTTCTCTTTCAGAGAGAAGTATGGGATCTCTACAGGAAAGGCTACGACGGAATTCTGAATGCACCCACCGGAAGCGGCAAGACCTTTGCACTTTGGTTTGCAGTTCTGTCAAAACATTTGTGCGAAGGGACCTTGAAGCCGAAAAGAGGCGAAGGGCTGAAACTGCTTTGGGTAACGCCTCTCAAGGCACTTTCAAAGGATATTGAGCGGGCACTGAAGGAATCTGCCACCGAGCTCGGGATCGAATGGAAGATCAGCACAAGAACGGGCGACACATCAGCCGCATTAAAGGCAAAGCAGAAGAAGAATGAATTTCAGGTGCTCATTACAACCCCCGAGAGCCTTCACCTGATGATCGCCTCAAAGGAGCACGAGAAGTTCTTTGAACAGCTGGAATGCGTTGTCGTTGACGAGTGGCACGAACTTCTCGGAAGCAAGCGCGGAGTTCAGACGGAGCTGGCACTTTCGCGCATCAGGGCGGTGAACCCGCGCTCGAGAATTTGGGGCATCTCGGCAACAATCGGAAATCTGAAAGAATCTCTGCTTGTACTGCTCGGCAGTAAGAGAGGCAAAAGCAAGATCGTCAGATCAGAAGTGAAGAAGAGCATCTCGATCAGCTCAATGATACCCGATGAAGTGGAAAGATATCCGTGGGCCGGATATCTCGGCATCAGGATGCTTGAGAAGGTAGTGTCTGTAATAAACAAGTCGGGTTCAACACTGATCTTTACGAATACAAGATCGCAGTCGGAGATATGGTATCAGAAACTGCTTGAGCATCATCCCGAATTTGCCGGAAACATTGCGCTTCATCATGGCTCGATTGACAGAAGGATCCGGGACTGGGTTGAATCAAGCCTTCACAAAGGAAAGCTGAAAGCGGTGGTTTGCACTTCAAGTCTTGATCTCGGAGTGGATTTCTATCCCGTTGACACCGTGATCCAGATCGGAAGCCCGAAGGGTGTTGCAAGGTTTCTTCAGCGTGCAGGAAGGAGCGGCCACAGGCCTGATGCAACCAGCAGAATATTTTTTGTCCCTACGCATTCGCTTGAACTTGTTGAAGGAGCGGCACTAAAGCACGCAGTCGGCTCGGAGCTTCTTGAAAGCCGTCAGCCCGTGCTAAAGCCGATTGACGTTCTCATACAGTATCTTCTCACACTTGCGGCCGGAGACGGACTTGAGCCGGGGAAAGCTCTGAGCGAGATCAGGAATACTTTTTCTTACGGCGACCTGACTGATGAAGAATGGGGCTGGGTCATGAACTTCATCGTGCACGGCGGCGAGGTTCTGCGCAACTACGACGAGTATTCCAAAGTAGAGTTCACTGAAGGCCGTTACAGGATCACCGAAAGGAGAAAGCTCCTTTTCCACAAGTTGTCAATCGGTACCATAGTAAGTGAAATGAGCATGATAGTAAAACTTATGAACGGCGGTACGCTTGGAACTGTGGAAGAGGAATTCATTGCCGCAATGAGAACCGGCGACGTTTTTTCATTTGCCGGCAGAAACCTTGAGCTTCTTAGAGTCCGAGAGTCGGTTGCCTACGTAAAGCGGTCCAAAAGGCGAAGCAGCCGGGTGCCGAGCTGGATGGGAGGGCGAATGCCGCTGTCTTCCCAGCTTTCGGAACTGCTGAGGTTGAAACTAGGTGAATGCCTCTTGCCGACAGCCGGAGGCCCGGAGCTCACAGCCATTCAGCCGCTGGTGAGATTGCAGTCGGAACTGTCGCATGTTCCCGGAAAGAACGAACTGCTGATCGAGATGTTCGAATCAGATGAAGGTCATCACATGTTCGTGTATCCCTTTGAGGGAAGGCTTGCGCACGAAGGACTGGCGGCGCTGTTCGGTTGCAGGATCTCGCGGCTTAAACCTATGACATTTTCATTTGCTATGAACGACTACGGGTTTGAACTGCTCAGCGATTCGGAAATTCCACTGCGTCAGGCCCTTGAGAACGGCTTGCTGAGTACTGATAATCTTGAGCAGGACATTCTTCAGAGCATGAACAGCACAGAGCTTGCAAAGAGAAGGTTCAGGCAGATTGCAAGGATCTCAGGGCTGATCTTTCAGGGCTATCCCGGAAAGTACAAAACAGGCAAGAGCCTTCAGGCATCGTCTGAACTTCTCTTCGAAGTATTCAGCAAATACGAGCCGGAGAACCTCCTGCTGAAGCAGGCCTATGACGAAATGCTTCAGCAGCAGCTTGAGTATTACAGGATGATGAGCGCATTGCAAAGGATGCAGAAGCAGAAGCTTATTATTACTTATCCCGAAAGGCCATCTCCTTTCTCCTTCCCGATCCTCGTTGACCGGCTTGGAAGAGAAAAGCTGACTACCGAGAAACTTGAAGACAGAGTAAGAAAGATGCAGATCGAATATGAAGACAACTGAAGTGAACTTCGAAGGCTCAGTCCACATCAGGCTTGCAGGTGAAGAAGCGTTGCTTCTTCCGGACAAAGCAGTCTTTCTGCCGGAAACATCGGAGCTTCTTCTTTCCGACATACACCTCGGCAAATCGTCGCACTTCAGGCGGGAAGGTATTGCAGTTCCTTCATCGCTTTATTCGGCTGATCTTCTGAAACTTGGTAAGCTGATAAATACAATGTGCCCGGTGAGGGTCATAATACTCGGAGACCTGTTTCACATAGGGCATGAAAGAGATGCGGAGCTGTTTGCAGTCTGGAGAAAGTCATTCAGCACAATTGCATTCAACTTAGTGAGAGGCAATCACGACAGGATCTCAGACGGAGCTTTGAATGAGCTAGGGCTCGAAGCGCATGCAGAATACAGGATGAGAGGTTTTCGCCTTTCCCACATTCCGGGTGATGCTTATGAAGATTCAGAGATCTCAATCCACGGCCACGTTCATCCGGCCGTAAGAGTGTTCGGGAAAGCCCGGCAGTCTGCCGTTCTTCAGTGTTTTCATCTCAGAAAGAAGACCCTTACACTACCCGCCTTCGGCGAATTCACAGGAAATCACATAATAAGGCCCGAAAGGGGAGACGGGATCTTTGCAATCGTCAATGACGGGACTGATAAAAGAGTGGTTCCGATGTAGCCGTACAATCAGTTGTAATGCTTAGTTTCATTCCATAACTCCTTAAGCCCAAGTTTCGGCTTGCGGGCTATGTAAACCGGAAGATCACTTTCGTAAGGCATGCTGAACCTGCTTGAAACCCTGCCATGCTCTTCAACTTCTTCAAAAGCTTCAAGATGATCTTTCCTTTCTCCGCCGATAATGATCAAGGACCTTATGTCATTATTGCCTGGTCCCCAAAGCCAATAGCTGTTATGCCCGCTGATCGCAGGAGGCAGGCCTTTGCTTTTTCCGAAGTATGTCACTGCTCCCGCCTCGCCGTAGTTTTGCCCGTAGATCGCTGTGAACTTTCTTTCGTCTTCAGGCAGGGAGTAATAAGCTGACGCGACTGCTTCTGTAAGTTCTTTCCAGCCGAATCTGTCAGCAAAGTGCTGAGGAAGTTCGCCCTGTTCATGCTTTTCAGATTCCTGAGGCCTGAATCCGAGAGCGGATGAGTATTCAATGAACCGCTCAGGCGGCAACACAGGGATTGCCATTGGTGAAAGTACAACAAAGCTTGCAAGCAAAAGTGCAACCGAAGTATAACCCAGATTTCTGTTCAGCCGCTGAGCTGAGAATGAAGTCACGGCAATTGCACCTACAGATATGAGCGGAAAGTATGCACCTGCCATGTAGTAAGGCTTGCTGTTGACAACTGAGAGTGTGAAGAACGTAATAATATATATGTAACCGAAAAACCTGTACCTGCCCATTCTTGAAGAAAGCAAGATGTATCCCAATCCTCCGAGCCAAATAAGAGAGATCACGGGACCCATGCTCATGATCTGTGACAGAAAGAATTCACCCAAACCCATGCTCGTATTCTTGTAGAGTGATGCATTGCGCATGAACTCAATTGTCGGAAAGCCATTTGCGTAGTTCCAGATAATGAAAGGCAGGAAGATCAAAATTGCAACAAGAGTTGAAATATTATAATAGAAGTCCTTGGTAATTTTCCGGAAATGAGTGAAGTAAACTCCGGCGCTGACTGAGATTGCCAGCACAACGATTGTGAACTTGTTCATAAGTGCAAATCCAAAAATAAGTCCGAAGATCAGCCACAGTTTTCGGTTCTCGGTGTTGATGATGAATACAAGGATGAGGAACAGCAATGCCCAGAAGAAAAGATCAAAGGCGTTCATTGAGTAGAATCCGGTAAGTCCGAGATACTGCGGACAGGAGAATACCGCGAGCGCCGTGATGACCTGAGCGAAAGGACTTCCTTTCATGGATTGTGTAATGATTGATGAAAGGAGGATGATAAGTGAAAACAAGATCGAGGGGATGATCCTTATGCTTTCATGTGAATCACCGAACATGGAAATCCATGCCCAAAGCTTGAGTATGGAGAACGGAGGATGATCAACATAGCCCCAGTCAAGGTGCAGGGCGCATTCGATGTAGTAGAACTCGTCCCTGAACATGCCATAATTAAGCCCCGCCCACATCTGCACTGCAAATCCGGCAAGCGCTATGACGTAAACTACAACGGGCGTTTTTTTAAGAATGCCGATCACTTATTCCCAGGTCAGAAATTTTTCAGATGGTTCCCATATCTCGAGCAGATTGTTTTCCGGGTCTGTGATGGAAGTGAACCTGCCCTCCGGAAAGTCTTTGACTTCCTTGTATTCTATGCCAATCTCATCCAGATGATTGGTGAATTCATCCATACTGCTCACGCGGTAGTTGATGAAATACCTTTGAGCACCGGTCTCAATTTTTTCTTTTGCCGGAATGATAGCCCAGGAAAAACTCTCCTTTATATGCGGGTCTTTGTAATTCATGTACCTGTACTCCACATAGAATATCTCGCTGTCGGCATCGTCGGGAACAAGCCCGAACACTCTTGAATACCAGTTTCTCATTGAAGGAGCATCATTTGCATAAATGAACACTCCGCCGATTCCCTGAATTGATCTGAACATACAGTGTATGAAATTATTTATTTTGTACTGTCATGTAAATTCTTACGGCAACAGTCATTAGCCAAACGAATGATAAAGCGAGAGTCTCCAGCGCAAGAGTTGTTCTTACTTTCCTTCCGAATGCCGGCATTGAAATATCCGCAGTCGCGAGCGCTCTTCCCGCGTAGCCAGAATACGCAATGACCAGTGACAAAGATGCAATCAGCATTACATCCGTGAGTCCGGCAATCAGGAACTGAACTGGTGTTGACGGTGAAAGGTTGTAGAACGGCTGAAGAAGGAAACCCGTCTCCGCGCCGAACGTGAAGATAAGCGGAATAACCAAGGCATCCGCTTTCATTTTACCTGTAATTGTTCCGCTTAACATTGCGGCATACGCCTGCTTCATTGAATGCAGTCCGATGCTGAAAGCAATAAGCGATGCAAATGCCAGTGCAAGGATCATTACAACCGAAAGAGGAATAACAACAGCCAGGAAAAACCGAAGCATGTCTCCGATGCTTCCGGAAGAATCCTTATCCGGAAAAATAAGAAGTGACAGAAGCAGAGTAAGGTTCATCAGCGGGAAGAAGGATGCATTGATTATGACTGCACTGAGAACTCCCGTGAAGAAGGATGCGAGATGGTCAGTCCGGAACAACAGCAGGGGGTTAACAACAACCTTAGCCCTTTCGTCCGAAGACGGATGAAATGTGAGCAGTCTCCTGATGAAGCCGGGCTTTTCAGTCCTGTCGCTGTTCAGGATCTTCAGAAGCCCGTCCCGGTTGCCCATATCAGCGCTTCGGAGATCGGCATAGAACTCTCTTGAGCGCAGAACCCTGTTTCGGAAAAAGATGATGAGCGTCAGCAGAAGCAACAACTGAAGCAACGGCTTGATAAGAAACGGGATGTTTACCGTCAGTATCCTTCTGATCTCAGATGCATCAAGTCCGTCGGGAAGTGCCTTTTCGAAAATGCCCTGCAGGAAAACGATCCCGAGCGTGATGAACAGTGGAATGACGAACAGTCCGGCAACGGAATACCAGATCACAACGGCAATGTAAGTCTTGGGAATGTCTTTGTTGATCACATGCCCGATCTCATGCCCGACTATTGCCCGGAATACGTCACCCGCCTTTATCTTAATCATGGCAAGCCCTGCATCGAGCTTTATGTAATTCTTAAGGCCGGTACCGAAAGCCCTCGCATTAGCGGAAAGCAAAGTTGAGTTAAGAACTACAACTACCTTTGCTCCGAAGTCAGCGGCAATATCTGAAACATAGTCCTTAGTTGTGGCAAGCGTTTTGGAAACTATCGCAGGCTGTCTGACCTTTCTGAGTATAAATAAAGGATATGCGAAGAACAGCAATGCTGTGGCAGAGAAAAGTAAGACTACAGTGATTGCAGGAACTGCGAGTGGCCTGGAATATGAGAGCAATAGCTGAGAAGCGCTTTGTTCACCGAGGATTTCAGGAAGCAGTGGCTTGCCTTGATCAGTTTCATCAGGTTCCATCATGACCTGAATGCTGCGTTCAATATTCTGTGAGATGTTCACAGACACAAAGAGCGCCGAGAGTATCAACAGGAAGAAGTAAATGCTTGTTTCTGCCGGGAACCTGAATGCGACTGAAGTGTCCGGCCGTTGCTGTGGGTTCATGTCACTTTCCCTGCGGGAGATTCATCGAACCGAGCAGTGCAAGAGACATCTTCTCAGCCGCATCGTCGGTTGCGCCGAACTTCTTCGCGGAATCAAATGCCATCTTCTTCAATGTGGCATACTGATCCTTTGTAAATGCAGGAAGAAGTTCCCTGGGGTCCTCCTTACCCTTCTTAAACAGCTTCTTTATCTTTGCTTTTATGATGACCGAAGATTCATCCTTCAGCGACTTAACCACTTCGCTGAAAAGAAATCCCGCAACGGTGCTAACCATCCCTATAACAGCCGGTGTCTGCAGGAATTGCAGAGCTTCCACGCCGAATCCGAGCATGCTGTCAGGCGTGTCTTTACGGCTTCCGGAACCCGTCACGGAAGCGAAAATCTCCTCAAATATTTCTGACTCTTCGGGAGAAACCAGGTTTACTATTTCCTCAGATGCCTCCTTTGTCACTTCATCCACATCCGCCTGAGTGTAGGCCATGACTGTTATATTATGGTTGGTTAAGATGACTTCAAAAAGTTATCAATTAAATATTAAACTAGAAAATGCAATTGAACGGGCTCATCAGAAAATGGCAAATGCCGGCAGTATTTCTGCGGACTGCTGCAACGGACGGAAAAGTTTTGAATTTTCAATTGTCAGCCGCCAGTCTTAATTTTGCACATGAAGAAGATCACAAAGCCTTACAGAGTATTGCTCTACTACAAGTTCGTGAAACTGAATGACCCGGAGAAATTTGCCGAGCTTCACCTGAATTTCTGCAAAGCCCTTGACATCAAAGGAAGAATTCTTGTAGCTCCGGAGGGAATCAACGGAACAGTGTCCGGCACAGTTCAGCAAACGGACACATACATAGCCGCAATGAGAATGATCCCGGAGTTCACGGATATTGAATTCAAGACAGATGAAGCCGACGGGCATGCATTCAAGAAAATGTTCGTAAGAGCGAGGGATGAAATCGTAACTCTTCACACTGAATATGATATAGATCCAAATGCTGAAACCGGCAAATATCTGATGCCTGAAGAATTTCTGCAGGCAATGTCTGATAAGGATACCGTGTTAATTGATGCACGAAATGATTACGAGTACGACCTTGGCCATTTCAGAAATGCGATCAGGCCGGATGTGAGGACCTTCAAAGAATTTCCCTCCTGGGTAAAACGCAATAAGGATCTGATGGCCGGAAGGAAAGTGCTGACCTACTGCACCGGCGGGATCAGATGCGAGAAGTTCACTGCGCTTCTGATGAAGGAGGGAATAAGCGATGTGAGCCAGCTCAAGGGCGGGATAATCAATTACTCAAAAGATCCCGCCACAAGAGGCGCGCTGTTTGACGGCAAGTGTTATGTATTTGATGAGAGGATCTCGGTGGAAGTTAACCATGCGGAGGGTTATAAACTTGTCGGAAAATGCTATCACTGCGGCAAGCCGCATGACAGGTTTGTCAACTGCGCACATCTCAGCTGTCATTTCCAGTTCATCTGCTGTGAAGATTGCGAGATATCTCATAAGAGGTCATGCAGTAAAGAGTGCGAGGAGGCGGAGGATCATGAGTGGAAGATAAGCAAGTACAGGGACAGGCTTCCCGAAGCGGCGAGAGTTTGAAAGGGCAGTGCCGGCCGGGAATTAAACTTCCGGACGCAGTTCATTTTTGGATCTGCAATGCATTGCCCGCGGCAAACCCTGATGCCCACGCCCACTGAAAATTGTAGCCGCCGAGCCAGCCGGTCACATCCACAACTTCGCCAATGAAATACAATCCTTTTACCAATTTTGATTCCATCGTCTTTGATGACAGTTCAGTTGTGTCAACTCCGCCGCACGTAACTTCCGCCTTTTCAAATCCTTCATTTCCCGTGATCGTAAATTCACGTTCCGAGGCGCTGGCTTCTATTATCCGCATCTCTTCTGACGTCAGCATGTTAACAGGCCTTGTGCAGATAGCCCCGTCTATCAAAGCCGGTATGAGCCGCTGAGGAAGATAAGCGGAAAGAAAGTTTGCAGTGCTGACTCTCGAACTCTTCATGCCTGCCAGTTCCTTTGCAAGAAATTCACGGTCAAGAAATTTCACATTGAGCTTCCCGCCTTCGCGGATATATGAAGAGACCTGAAGTATTGCCGGTCCGCTTAGCCCTCTGTGAGTAAAGAGGATATTCTCTTCAAATGATGTTCTTCTTACAGAAACCCTCCCCGATACCGAAACTCCGCTCAAAGCTCCGAACATTCTCAGATCATTTTCAGCAAGAATAAGAGGAACGAGTCCCGGCCTGGTGTCGATCACTTTGTGGCCGAACTGCTTAGCGATCCCGTAACCGAATCCTGTTGCTCCGGCTTTTGAGATTGACTTGCCGCCGGTTGCGATGACGAGAGAATCTGCTGCGTACTCGGCGGCTGATGTAGTGACAAAGAACCTTTCATTTTTAGAAACCGAGGTCACTCTTTCGCCGCAATTTACGCTTGCCGAAGATCCGGCACATTCCTTCATCAGCATATCTACGATCTGCTTTGAAGAACTGCGGCAGAAGAGCTGTCCGAGTTTTTTCTCGAAAAAATTGATCCCATGTTTTTTTACGAGTGCAATGAAGTCGTCAGGAGAGTAACCAGCAAGAGCAGATCTGCAGAAGTCGGGATTGGCGGAGATAAAATTATCGTGTGAGGTATGAATATTGGTGAAGTTGCATCTGCCGCCTCCCGAGATCAGGATCTTTCTGCCGGGCCTGTCGTTGTGTTCTATCACAGCGGCCTTCAGGCCGCGCTTTCCCGCTGTGATGGCGCACATGAGCCCCGCGGCACCGGCTCCGATTATGATCACGTCAACTTTTAGCACGGCTCAAATTATCAATCCTGCTTAAAATATTGTGTTCAAAAGTGTATGCTTCTTTTTTTATGGCATATAGCTAAGTTGAAATAATATGGATGCGGCATTTAAATCAAAGCGGGAGAGTCTTTTAAGACTCTCCCGAGGGTGCGGGCAGAAGCTCGAATCTTATTCAAAGAAGAGCAACCGGTTCTCTGCTGCGCGTTTGATTGGGTTCATAGCGCTGACGCTGGCGGTAGTTTATCTGTTCAGCGTTTCAACTCTTTGGGGATGGGTGTCCCTGGTTGTTTCACTTGGAGCATTTTCGCTCATCGTTCACTTCCATAATAAGCTTCTCTCAGGCATGCGCAGAATGAAGGCATACGCTTCAATACTGGATGAAGACATTGCAAGGATGGATATTGACTGGGAGAAACTTCCCGGCTACTACGCAGGAGCGACCGAAGAACCGGATTTCATTGAACGTGACCTGGACCTTTACGGTCACAGGTCACTGCACTGCCTGCTTGACAACACCGTTTCACTTGAAGGCTCGGCACTTCTTCGAAAGTTCATTCACGGAGATTTTCCGGGTTACGAAGAACTGCTGATCCGGCAGAAAATAGTGAGGGAATTGTCCGCTTACACACGGTTAAGAAGAAGATTTCAGTTACGTGCAAGATTATCTTCTTCAAAGAAGATAAACTGTGAGGCAACTGTAAGGGCATTCAATACGGATATGAATTATGAGGCACCCCTGGCGGCTGTTGTCCTTTCATCAGTATTCTCGGCCGCATTCATTGCAACAAGCACACTTTCGGCAATCGGTTTGTATGAAGGGCCTTCGGCCCTTTTCCTGATACTCAACCTGTTCATATTTTTCGCATTCGCCGGAAAGACCGGCAAAGCGCTTTCAGCGCTTGCCGAGATCGAACCTGAGATCACAAAATTCCACTCGGTGGTCAGAACTCTCGCCAGTGCCGGGCTTCCGGAAAACTCCGCCGCCCGAATCCGCTTCGCGGATTTTTTCGGCCCTTCGGGCCTCCTCCAAAAAGAAATGAACTCCCTCCGCAAACTTTCCGACGCTTCGGCCTACAGAGAAAATGCCGTGTTCAGGTTACTGATAAACCTCATCGTTCCTTACGATTTCGTCCTTCAGAGAAAGTTCAGGGACTCCGCACTGCGTGTGAAAGAACACATCGCCGGATGGCTGGGAAATTTCAACGAACTCGAATGCTTCTTTGCACTTGCCAACTTTGCCGATCTGAATCCTGATTATAATTATGCCGGCCTGTCACAGAACAGTAAATTCAGTGTTCTGAAAGCCGGGCATCCGCTGATGAAGAGAGAACAGCGAAAGCTCAATGACTTTGAAATGAAAAAGGAAAATGAACTCGTGATCATTACGGGTTCGAACATGTCAGGCAAGAGCACTTTCCTCCGCACCGCCGGAATCAATCTCTGCCTCGCATATTCCGGTGCGCCGTCGGCATGCAGTCAGCTTCATTCCGCAGGATTTGAACTTTTCACATGCATCAAGGTCAGCGATTCAGTGTTTGACGGGATCTCTTATTTCTATTCCGAAGTGAAGAGGTTGAAGATGCTTCTCGACATACTCGGGGATCCTGACGCCGGCGAAGTGATGTTCTTCATAGATGAGATTTTCAAAGGTACGAACAATAAAGAACGCCTGCAGGGAAGCATAGCATTCATGACAAAGCTTTCGTTGCTGAATTGTACCGGCTTTGTGACCACACATGACCTTGAACTTGCGGCGCTTGCAGACAGTCTGGATAAGGCGGTGAATTACCATTTCCGTGAACACATTATTGACGGGAGGATGTCTTTTGAATACAAGATCCTTCCGGGACCGTGTCCCACAACGAATGCGCTGGAGATCATGCGGATGAACGGCCTGCCCGTGTAATATCTCTCCCTGTTATGCAGGCAAACAGAGGTGCACATGTGAGATTCATCTTTCAACTTTCCGATAATAAGTGTAATTTATTGCACAATAGTTTCAGAATGAACCTTGAAATGAAACATGAACTGGAGCGTCTCACAGATGAAGTGCTCGGCAGGTCGAAGAACAACCAGAGTAAGCTCGTTGAGCACATGGATACTGAGAATGCAAGGCGTTTCAAATCCATTATTACAAACCACATCATTCCTCTTATAAAGGAGATCTCCATGGTAATTGGAAGGTCGGGATGTTCGCTCAATTACTATTCAAACGAGCTTGCCGTTATCCGCGATCCGAACAAGCGGATATTCATCCAAATACTGTTCTATCCGCAGGGGCACAGCAAGATCACGCTCGGTGTTAACGCTCCGTTTCTGCAGTTCGCTTACAGCCCGGTAAAAGACAATATCAAGATCACTGCAAAGGTATCTGTTAAGTCTGACGAGCCGCGCAACAAAATTGACGAAATAGAAGTGGATGAATTCGCTCAGGAAAGGATAGACAAATACATAATGTCGTTCATGAATGATGTGATGTCAAAAGAAACCTGAATTAACGTAACCGAAAACTCAAACAACATAGCAATGAAACTGATTCTGACAGCTTTATCTGTAATGCTGATCACTGTAAGTTCTTTCGCAGACGGCATTTTTGTAAAGACAGGCAGCCGTCCCGGTGACGGATTTGATGTGAGCCTTCGCAGTTCAAATACGGAAAGGACTACGCTTTCAGCAGAGCTCTCAGGCTTCTATAGAGAAGATGTTCAAAACGGCACACAAGTCTTTCAAAAGCTTAGTGTGAAAGACGCAGTTTCACTTGGAGAACCGGGGGAAGCTTCACTTCCCGTCGTAACAAAATTCATTCAGATTCCCAACGGCAAGAATGTAAGAGTCGAGATCAGAAATTCATCTTATGTTGACTTTGCGGGAATCAGTGTGAGCCCATACTCGGCACTGCCATTGAGGAATTCAAACGGCCTTTTTGATGAAAGCCCGGTAAGCGGGGAGTATTATTCGCGTGTTTCTTACAACCCCGCGTCACCCGTAAGCATTAAGGAGATCGCTGTGTTCAGGGATGTGAGAGTGGCCGTTGTTTCAATTCATCCGCTGCTGTTCAATCCCGGGAACGCTACAGTGAGAGCTTTCACAAACATCGAGTTTGATCTCGTATATGATGGCCAGTCTTCAATGAATAACGTAACATCGAACGGATACGGATTGTCAAGGAGCTTTGAGAAGATGTACAAACAGCTCATAATGAATTATGAAGCACCTGATCATTTTACGGTAGCACCAAAGCTTCTGGTGCTTGTTGCCGATGCGCTCTATGACGGAGTGCTTCCGGTCAGAGACTGGAAACAGAGAAAAGGAATTGCCACAACTGTTGTAAGAAAGTCGGAGATAGCCGGCATTCCCTCACCGACCGCAGAGCAGGTCAAGGCGTATCTTACACAGCTTTACAATTCACCCGACAGGCCTGAGTTTGTGCTTATTGTCGGCGATGCATCCGGCACGAACACGTTCCCGTGGTTCACAGCAACAGGAGGAAAGTCTGACCATCCGTATCAGTGCCTTGACGGAACAGACATCTTACCGGACATCGTAGTCGGGCGCATTTCGGTTCAGACAATGCCGGAACTTGACTCGGCAGTCTCAAAACTCATACAGTACGAAAGACAACCGAACACACAGCAGACAGACTGGTACAAGCGCGCAATAGTACTTCACAGCAATGACGGCATTGACCCTGTTAACGGGCAGGTTGCCAAGAGGGTGTTTGAAAACGAAGGCGGCTTTGACAATGTCGAGCTTGTGAACAATTCATTCACACAGTCTCAGATTACCGCTTTGATAAATCAGGGAGTGAGCTGGATATGGTTCATCGGCCACGGTTCGTCAACTTCGTGGGCTGATCCCGTATGGAGCATGAACAACATGGTCAATCTCAACTTTGGCAAGAAACAGCCTTCGATAGTTTCTATTGCCTGCTCAAATGCCGACCTTGACTACTCAACAACAAACAACTGCTTCGGCGAAGCATGGATAGAAAGGGAGAGGGGCAATTCAGCATCAAACATTGCTGCATCAACCGAGCTGTGCGCTTTTTACACGACTGATACGATCGGGAGGGAAATGCTCTATTCATACTTCAGGCACGGAATCAGGGATTTCGGTTCAATGCTGAACTTCGGTAAGATAAAAGCATATCAGTATTTCAACGGAAACGGAACTGTAACCGAGACGATCAATCAGTTCATGGTGCTCGGCGACCCGTCGCAGGAAGCATTCTCCGGCGCTCCAAAGACTGTTTCAGTGACTTCATCTTTGAGCGGCAACTTCTTCACTGTGAATGTGAAAACCGAGGGCGAGAATGTCAAAGGAAGCCTCGTTGCACTTCATCAGTCAGACCTCCTTAAAGCATCAGGGTACACTGACAGTCTTGGAAATTACACAATAGACAAGTCACTGCTCACGGAATCTCTGCCTGTAACGGGAGTGATAACGGGAACAAACCTTTTGCCTTTTGAAGGAACACTGACGCTCACTTCAGTAAACTCATTCGCAGGCAATGCTGAGGAATTCAGACTTATGCAGAACTATCCGAATCCGTTCAATCCCTCCACACTCATAAACTTCAGTCTGCCCGAAAGAACATTTGCTACGCTGAAGGTATATGACATGCTTGGAAGGCAGGTTACACAACTTGTCAACGGATATCTTGACAGGGGAAGTTACAGCGTTGACTTCAACGCATCTTCGCTCTCTGCAGGTGTATATCTTTACAGGCTCGAAGCCGGCAACCGGTCAGAGACAATGAAGATGACACTGGTTAAGTAAAAAGGTATTCTTAAGGTACATCAAGGAGTTTCAGAGAAGGGATTTTCAGGATCTGAGAATTGAGATGATTTTGCAGGAATAACCAAAAGAACTTCTGAGTTGCCTGCAGAGATCATTTGGACGAAGGAAGACCTGAAAGTCCCTTATCCTGAGATTTTTGTTCCAGCAGTACTTTTCACACTTCCTCAACGGAATCGGGATTTGCAATTCAGGTCACGTTAAATCCCTATTCACAAAATTCAATCAAACCCACAAGATATGAAGGTTGCATTGCTCATAGTTGACATGCAAAAGGTCTTTCTGGAAAAAAGGAAAACCGATGCGGATGTACACGGTGCGTCAGAATATATCAACTATGTGGCTGACATCATGCGAAAGCGCGGTCAGGTCATTGTTCATGTTAAAGATGTGGAAGGCGAGAATGAAAGTAACATCACGGAATACGGATTCATAACCGGGATCAAAATTGAGCCGGGGGATCTTGAAATTCGCAAGACTAAATCGAACGCCTTTTGGCAGACCGGCCTGGAAGATTTGTTGAAGGCAAATGATGTTGGACTTGTAATTGTAAGCGGCTTTGCCGCAGAGAACTGTGTGCTTTTTACATACAACGGTGCAGTTGAAAGGAACTTCAAAGCAGTCATACTTCAGAACGGCATAGTGGGAGAAGACCCTTCCGCAGTAAGTAACATATACCGGGAAAGAAGCATCATCTCGTATCCTGCGGTTGAGTTCATTGGAGAAATATGCAAAGGCGGGTGAGTTTTATAGCTGTTGGTATCATTCAGTAATTTTGGTTTCACAAAATCCGCTGATACTCTTACAGCAAAATTCCTTTCAAAGCAACAAGTCCGGCTGGGCTGAACCGGCACTAAATTCTGCAAAGCAATTAAGAAGCCTGCATACTGCCATCTGTTTCTGCTTCCCAAACTACTGCAATTACACCATTCGAAAACAAGTGAATGCAACTGACGCGCACTTCAGTTTGGTAATGCCGGTCATTCTGCTTATCATCAATCGTTCATGAATAATGAAGGAGCCGATGATCATAAAGCCCCTGCCTCCCTGTACATAATGAGATTCATCGTGCACTCGTCCGGAGAAGGGATTTCTTAGCTCGATGTTCCGGCGGAGGGAGATTCACAGCGGCAGAAGTTCCGGTGGGAAAACCTTCGGTAGTTAAGGGGGATTGCTCATTGGCCGAGGGGGAGTTTTACAAATTGAATTAACAATGCAATATCATTATCTTGCCTCGCGCTCAAGTGGCGGAACTGGTAGACGCGCTGCATTCAGGGTGCAGTCCGAGAATTCGGGTGGGGGTTCGAGTCCCCCCTTGAGCACAAATAAATAAAGCCATGAGATTTGAAAAAGAATTGGAAACTAAAGGAGTTAACTCCGCGAACTTCCGTTTGCGGGGAGAACGGGTCTATTGATGACGAAGAACTGAATTCGTTGCGGAATGAGCTGAGGAGCCTCAAGGCAAACTTTGATCTGCCGGACTTCATACTCAGACTCCTTCACTTAAGAAACATCGTGTCTCCGGAAGCTGTAAGAAAATTCTTCTACAGTTCCACAGAACACAAAAAATCCAACCTTGACGAACTTTACGATCCTTTCCTGATGAAGGGTTGTGAGGCCGCCTGCCAAAGAGTTGTCAGCGCCATAGAATCCAAAGAGAAGATCATGATCCTCGGTGATTATGACGTTGACGGCACTTGCGGAGTATCTCTTTTCAGTATGTTCCTGAAAGAGTTCGGATTGAATCCGGAGATCTACATCCCCGACAGGATTAGCGAAGGATACGGGATTTCCATTGAAGCGATTGACCATGCGGAGTCGCTTGGAATAAAACTTATTGTTTCAATTGACTGCGGAATTACCGCATGCGACAAGGTGGCCTATGCTAAGCAAAAGGGTATTGAGTTCATAATCTGCGATCACCACCAACCGCCCGACACTATCCCGGATGCTCTTGCAGTTATTGACGTTCACAGAAAAGACGATGAATATCCATGCAAGGATCTGTGCGGTACGGGCGTTGCATTCAAGCTTGCAACAGCAGTAGCTCAAAGGATGGGCATGCCTGATGCGGCTTTCAAGTACCTGGACCTTGTTGCTGTTGCAACAGCTTCTGATATTGTTCCGATAGTTGATGAGAACAGGATACTGGTCAAGGAAGGACTGAAGATGCTGAATACTTCCCCAAGAAGTTCTTTTGCACAGCTTCTTGAGCTCAGCGGACTCAAGGACAAACCCGTTACCACGGGCAATATTGTCTTTACGCTTGCACCTAGGATCAATGCCGTGGGCAGAATGGGTGATGCAAAGCGCGCTGTACAGCTTCTGACCTGCGAAGATTCAGAAACAATTACCGAGTTTGCAAAAGTACTGCAGGTGGTGAACGAAGAAAGGCGGGATGTTGACAAAAATATCACTGACGACGCATTCAGGATGTTCGAGGAATCTGCGGATTATGAGAACGGAAATTCAATAGTGATCTACAACAAAGACTGGCATCCCGGTGTAGTGGGAATTGTTGCCGCGAGACTTGTCGAGAAATACAACCTTCCGTCAATCGTTCTTACCGAAGTGAACGGTTATGCAAAGGGAAGCGCAAGAAGCATCAACTCCTTTAATATTTACGACGCACTCAAGCAATGCAATGATTCACTCAGGCAGTTCGGAGGGCACTTTTATGCGGCCGGACTTGAACTTGAGCTCGGAAAGATCGACGAGTTCAAGAAACAGTTCAATGAAGTTGCTTCAAAGGGGCTTACAGTTGAACAGCTTGAGCCGGTAATTGATGTTGATTGCGAGATCAAACTCTCGCAGCTGAACGACAAGGTGATAAAGATACTCAAATACTTTGAACCATACGGCCCCGAAAACCTTGCACCGGTTTTTGTGACAAGAGACCTGAAGATTGTGGGGGAAGTCAGAAGGGCCAGGGCGGATACGCACATATTCAAAGTGTGGGATCCCGACAGCGGCAAGTTCTTTGAATGCGTGTTCTTCAATTCCGCCGCATACAGTGAAGATATTGTCAGCGGTAAGTACTGCGACATCTGTTATTCCGTTGACCGTAATTTCTGGAACAACCGCGAATATATGAAACTCAGGATTCGGGATATGAGAGGCTTCATTCCAAATTAAGTTAAACAAATTGTCGGAGAATATCTAAATGTCAGGTCATTCAAAATGGGCTACAATAAAACGGAAGAAGGCTGCAACTGACGCGGCCAGAGGCAAGGTATTTACCAAGATAATCAAGGAGATCACTATAGCCGCGCGGGACGGCGGCGGCGATCCCGACGGTAATCCGCGGCTGAGGCTTGCAATACAGAGCGCAAAGGCAAGCAATATGCCTCAGGACAATATCACAAGGGCGATCAAAAAAGGAACCGGTGAACTGGAGGGCGTTAAGTATGATGAGATCACTTATGAAGGATATGCTCCCGGAGGAATTGCAATGCTCATTGAATCGGTGACCGACAATAAGAACCGCACTGTTGCCGAACTTCGTCACATTATTTCGAAGAACAACGGAAGCCTTGGTGAGTCAGGCTCGGTTGGATGGATGTTTGACAGGAAAGGTGTTGTCAATGTTGAAAAACCCGGCGTATCAGAAGACGATCTTATGGAACTCATACTCGATGCCGGAGCAGACGATCTCAAAACTGAAGGCGAATTCTTTGAAGTTGTAAGCTCTATGGAGAATTTTGAAAAAGTGAGAAAGGCAATTGAAGACAAAGGCTGCAAGATCGAAAGCGCGTCGCTTCAGTATGTTGCAAAAGACCTGATTGCTGTTGACCCTGCCAAAGTGGATGAAATAATAAGGTGCATTGAAGCAGTTGAAGACAATGACGATGTACAGAACGTTTACACAAACGCAGATTTCCCGGACGAGTAGGCCCGGCTCAGACCACGGCGCACGATGAGAATTCTCGGCATTGATCCGGGCACAGCGGTTACCGGTATCGGCATAATTGACTTTGCCGGAAGCAAGCCTTCGCTGATTCATTTTGAGTCACTGCATCTGAGATCTTCCAGTCTGCTTACATCACGCCTGAAGACAATTTACGACAAGTGCCTTGAATGCATAGAAGAGTTCTCGCCGGACCTTCTTGCAGTGGAGACAGCATTTTACGGAAAGAATATTCAGTCAACACTGAAGCTCGGACAGGCACGGGGCGTAGCCATAATTGCCGGGCTGAATTCAGAGCTCGAAGTTTTCGAATATTCCCCAAGGGAAATAAAGAAATCTGTGACCGGCAGCGGAGCATCTTCGAAGCAACAGGTGCATTACATGGTAAAGGCGATCCTCGGAATACGGGAGGAGCTAAGCGATTACGACTGCACTGATGCCCTGGCTGTGGCCTTGTGCCACGTTTATAAATTCAGACAACCGGGAGGAAATCATGCCGGCTCTTCCGGTGACTGGGAAAAATTCATCCGCAATAATCCTGAAAGGATCTTATCCCGGAAATGATAGCATCAATCCGAGGCACGCTTACTCATAAGCAGAAGAGCGAAGCGGTAATTGAGGCGGGCGGTGTTGGTTATCACGTCTATCTTTCACTTACAGCATCTCAACTTCTTACCGAAACCGGAAAGGAATACAGCATTCTCACTTATCTTGATGTAAAGGAGAACTCGATGCAGTTGTTCGGCTTCACCGATATGAGAGAGAGGGAGATCTTCCGGCTTCTGATCAGCGTCAGCGGTATCGGCCCGAAACTTGCACATGCTTTTCTCTCAAGCCTGAGCTTTGATGAGATTGTTGTTGCAATTGCCGGAGGCGGGAAGGGATTTCCTGTCAGGGTGCCGGGGCTCGGACAGAAGAAACTTGAACTGATCTCGATGTCATTGAAAGACAAGATCTTCAGGATCGGCCTGGACGATGATACAGGAGAAACGCCGAAGGGATTTCCCGCTGAGGCCGATATGACAAGGCTCGAGGCCCTGAATGCGCTGATCAATCTCGGCTACCAAAGGGCAGATGCGGAAAAGATAATTAGAGAAGCGCTCAAGTCGGCCGGCGGGGGAAGCATCTCTACCGAAGAGCTTATAAGAAAGTCACTGGAATTTAT
This sequence comes from uncultured Ignavibacteriaceae bacterium, assembly GCA_964615795.1. Lineage (GTDB taxonomy): Bacteria > Bacteroidota > Ignavibacteria > Tepidaquicellales > Tepidaquicellaceae > JADJAH01. The sequence continues at coordinate 55,852 of CAZTQR010000005.1, read as the reverse complement.
ATCAAAATGAAATGTCAACGAATTTAGAAGAGATCTGGGGAAAGATCAGACTGCTGATGATGTCTCACCCCTGGCACGGAGTTCCGATCGGCAAGCAATCGCCGTCAATTGTTACTTCTTATATTGAGATTGTTCCGACGGACACGGTCAAGTATGAAATTGAAAAGCACAGCGGATTTCTGAAGGTTGACCGTCCGCAGAAATATTCAAACGTATGCCCTACGCCCTACGGTTTCATTCCTCAGACATTGTGCGGTAAGAACACTGCGGAATACTGTATGAAGATGACCGGAAGGAGCGGTATCATCGGCGACAATGACCCGCTTGATGTATGTGTTGTAACGGAAAAGCCGCTGAATCACAGCAGAATACTCTTGCAGGCAATTCCGATCGGAGGATTCAGGCTGATTGACAACAATGAAGCTGATGATAAGATAATTGCTGTGATGAGCAATGATGCAGTGTTCAGTGAGTGGAGAGACATCGGGGATTGCTCACAGTCGTTCATTGACCGGCTGAAGCATTACTTCCTCACTTACAAAGATGCGCCGGGCAGCGAAGGAAAAAGGTGTGAGATCACAAGCGTTTACGGCAGGGAAGAGGCATACGAAGTCATCAGGGCCGCAAGCAGTGATTATCTCGCCAAATACTCCGACCTGAACAGCCTTTTAAACAGAGAAGATATTCAGTAACGAGGCAAGCTTCCTTCTTGACTTCGGCTTGAAGTCATTAATGTAAAGGTGCTCAACCGCCTTGCTGATCGCATCCCGCACTTCCCTGTACTCTGACATTATCTGCTCCCGTGACCCCTTTGCGGAGGCCGGATCGTCAAATTCGACCTGAAGTATCTTGCTCTTGTCGCCAACAAGTTTCGGGAGGATCTTATTGCCTTCCTCACACATGCTGATGACTATGTCGAAGTGTTTGTCGGCATAGTCATAAACATCCTTGGGGTATTGTCCTTCGAGGTCAATGCCCGCTTCCCTCATTACTTCTATTGTCTCCTTCCTGATCCGTGTCTCGGGTTCTATCCCTGCTGAGACAACTTCAATCTGAGGTGCGAGTTTTCTGAGAAATGCTTCAGCCATCTGGCTGCGGCAAGTATTGCCTGTGCAGACAAAAAGTACTCTTTGTATCATGCCGCAAGATACAAAGTTTTTTTCAGAAGTTTACCATGCAAACTCACTTTACACAAAGTTTCCACAAATTTAATGTAATTGAAATCCAAACGGCATGTAGGTATCTTCAAAATTTGACGCATGAGAATTACACAATACTTTATACCTACCCTCAGGGAAGACCCGGTTGAAGCCGTTACGGCATCACACAGGCTGATGCTTAGGGCAGGAATGATAAAACAGCTCACCGCCGGAGTCTATTCTTACCTGCCTTTCGGGTACAGGATGTTCAGAAAGGCGGAAGAGATCATAAGGCAGGAAATGAATGCGATAGGCGGCAATGAATTTCTGTTGCCTGTGCTTTCTCCCAACGAACTTTGGGCTCAGACGGGAAGACTTGAAGATTACGGTGACCTGATGTTCAGGCTCAAGAACAGGGAACTTGTACTTGCTCCCACACACGAAGAAGTGTTCACGTCTATAGCAAAGCCGAGCCTGATCTCTTACAAGGACCTGCCTAAGATCTGGTATCAGATCCAGTCGAAGTTCCGGAATGAGGAACGTCCCAGAGCAGGTGTGCTTAGGGCAAGGCAGTTCACGATGAAAGACGCATACTCATTTGACGCCACTTGGGAAGGGCTTGACAAGTCATACGATGCAATGGCGAGAGCATACAGGAACATCTTCACACGGTGCGGTCTGAGTTTTGTAGTTGTATCGGCGCACAGCGGAGCAATGGGAGGAAGCGATTCGGAGGAATTCATGGTGCCATCACCTGTCGGCGAAGACAATATTGCATACAGCGAAGACGGCAAGTATTCATCCAATATTGAAGTCGCCGTTACGCAGACAGTCCCTGTGAGCAGAACAGCTTCAGACAAGCCGGCGGAAGAATTCCACACGCCTGACATAAAGACCATAGATGAGCTGGCCGGATTTCTTGGAACAGAAGACAAATCACGGCTTGCGAAGTCCAGGGTGTTTGTTAATCAGGGCAAGGAAAAGCCGGAAATTATCATGGTGCTGGTTTGCGGTGATGACGAAGTGAATGAGGCAAAGCTTCAGGGAAAATACGGCGTTAACATCAGGCCTGCGCACAACGAAGAACTGCTTGAGATCACGGGCGCTGACGCAGGTTCGATCGGTCCGGTGGGAGCCGCAGAAAAGGGGATCAGAGTGGTTGCAGATCTTCGGCTCAGAGATGCCAATGAGCTTATAAGTGGCGCGAACAGGAATGATTATCACATAAAGAACATTGACCTTAATAGGGATGTGCCGGGAATCGAATACATGGATCTGAGAGTGGTAAAGGAGGGTGAGTTGACAGTTGACGGCGGTTCGAAGATCAAAGTCACAAAGGCGATCGAAGTGGGGCACATATTCAAGCTCGGAACAAAATACGCCGAAACACTTGATGCGAAGTTTCTCGATGCAGAGGGCAGGGAGAATGTGATCATCATGGGAAGTTATGGTATTGGTGTGGAAAGGACCGTTGCTGCATACATAGAGCAGAACAATGACGAGAAGGGAATAATCTGGAGCGGTGAGATGAGGCCGTTTGATGTGATGCTTATCTCTCTGAACCAGTCAGAAGGAATTGTGAAGGACGAAAGTGAGAGGCTTTACAAAGAGCTTGCGGAAACAGGACTCGAGGTGTTGTTTGACGATCGCGCAGAAGTGAGGCCGGGCGTGAAGTTTAATGATGCCGACCTGATCGGAATCCCTGTTCAGGCAATAGTGGGAGAGAAGAATCTTACCAACGGAAACATAGAGATAAAGATCAGAAGGACCGGAGAGAGGCTTCTTGTGAATAAGGGCGATGCAGTTGCAAAGATCGCCGAACTCTCAAAGAGCTGTTGACCCATTGAAGAATACCTCAGCGCCGGTCAGGAAGATTCTTTCAAAAAAATATGTGCTTGCGTCAATGTCTCCGCGAAGAAGCAGGCTGCTGGACATGATCGGACTTGACTTTCAGGTGTTGGGCAGCGGCGTAAGTGAAATTGATGATTCGCATCATCCCGTTGCAACGGTAAAGACAAACGCGCTGGCAAAGTCAAGAGAAGTTGCTTTCAATTGCAGTAAACAGATTGTGATCGGCGCCGATACCATTGTTGTACTATCGGGAAAGACATTGAACAAACCCCGTGACCTGAAGCAGGCAAAGGAGTATCTTCGAATGCTCAGCGGGAAGACTCATCATGTTTATACCGGTGTGAACGTCATAAATCTTGGCAACGGCAAAGAACAGTTTGGTTATGAAAAGACAGCAGTGAAGTTCAGAGAGCTTTCCGGAGACGAGATAAGTTTTTACGTTAACAATTACAGTCCGCTCGACAAAGCCGGAGCATACGGCATTCAGGACGACTTCGGATGCCTCTTCATAGAAAAGATCACCGGGGATTATTACAACATAGTAGGCCTTCCTTTGGTAAAGCTTTATGAGTGCATCAAATCTGTGATCTGAAGAATGTTTGCAAAGTACAAGAGGAAGATCCTGATCTCGGTTGCATTCGGAGCCCTGGTATTTCTTCTGTTCAGCATTTATGCGGATTTCGACAAGCTGTTGAAAGCATTCAGCGAGTTCAACTGGCTTTATTTCCCTTTAGTGCTTCTCCTGTCATTCGGAAACTACATAATCCGCTTTTACAAGTGGGAGTATTACAGAAAACTGCTGAGCATCGAACTGCCCCAAAAGACCAGCTTCCTCATTTTCATGTCAACATTCGTCATGAGTGTAACTCCCGGAAAGATGGGAGAACTGCTGAAGTCTTATCTGCTTAAAGAAGAAAATGGGACCCCGATCAGCAAATCAGCCCCGATAATACTGGCCGAGCGGCTGACAGACTTCATCTCCGTTGTTCTTCTTTGCCTTGCGGGAGCATTCGTGTTCAATTACGGGAAAGGAATTGTGATAGGCGTCGGATTATTTTTCCTCGCAGGTGTCTGGGTGATCAGTTCAAGAAAACTCTCGATGTGGATCATCTTACAGCTTGAGAGGTCAAAACATCTGAAGAAGGTCAGCGAAAGGATACACACCGCTTACGAGAGCATCTACATCCTGGTCAGGCCAAAGCCGCTTGCAATAGCAACGATCGTCAGCGCTTTTGCCTGGTTTCTGGAATGTGTGGGGTTGTATGTAGTACTCAAGGTCTATGCAGGATTAACCCATATTGACGTAAGTTTGCTCAGCGCAGTTTTCATTTACGGCTTCTCCACGCTTGTAGGATCGATTGCCATGCTTCCGGGCGGACTCGGCGCCACTGAGGCGTCGCTTACTGGGCTTTTGGTACTGCTGAATATACCGAAGGACATATCTGTAGCATCCACATTCATAATCAGAGTTGCCACGCTCTGGTTTGCGGTCTTACTGGGAATAATAGCGGTATATTTCTACCAGAAACATTCCAACAAAGAACTGGAAGAACTGGCTTCAGGGGATAGCAACTGAAGCAGGTCTCCGGTAAGGAGCCGCAATATCGCTTGCGAGGCTAAAATCCCTTGAAGTAAAAGTGTATTTGGCTTAACTTAAATGACAATTATGACAAACAATAACACTGCTGACAGGAAGATACGGGTCCTGATCGGAAAGGTAGGCCTTGACGGCCATGACAGGGGAGCCAAAGTTATAGCCGCGGCATTCAGAGATGCCGGAATAGAGGTCATCTATACAGGTTTGAGACAGACTCCCGAGACCATAGTTGAAGCCGCTCTTCAGGAAGATGTTGATGCAATCGGCATCAGCATTCTCAGCGGTGCGCACATGACGGTCTTTCCAAAGGTCAAATCGCTGATGGAAAACAAAGGCCTGAATGATGTTCTGCTTTTTGGCGGGGGAATTATTCCGGATCAGGACATTGAAGAGCTCAAAAAAATGGGAGTAGGCCAGCTTTTCACTCCGGGCACTCCCACCTATGATACAATCAATTATGTAAAGGACTGGGTCCGGGTTAACAGAGGAGGCTCAGCTTAGTTAGTCTTTACATTTTCCAAAACTAATCCAGTTTGATGTCAAGTAAGGAAGTTGTAAAATTCGGCACCGACGGTTGGAGAGGTGTAATTGCAGACACTTACACATTTCACAACGTCAGGAGGGTCGCTCTTGCCACAGCGCGCATTTTTAAGAGTCACCCTAAGTCGGGAAGAGGTTTTGTAATCGGATATGATACGAGGTTTCAGTCAAGGCAGTTTGCGGAATCAGTTGCCTGTGTAATAGCGGGAGAAGGCATCAAGGTGCTTCTTACCGACTCGTATGTCACGACTCCGACAGTTTCACTGCTTTCAAGGGACCTTGGCTGTGCGCTCGGGGTGATGATCACTGCATCTCACAATCCCTACATATACAACGGCTACAAGCTGAAAGATGAATTCGGCGGATCAATGAGTCCGGAAGAAATAGCAAAGATCGAGAAAGAACTTGAAAGCATAGAAGAAGCTCCTGCGGTCAAGACACTTGACGAACTCCTCAAGACAGGAGCGGTGGAGTATTTTGACGGCAGAGGTTATTACCTCAAATACATTGGTGAAAGAATTGACATTGCAAAGATCAGATCATCAGGGCTGAATGTCATATACGATGCTATGTACGGAGCGGGGCAGGACCTGATCTCAAACTTCATTGAGGTCAAACAACTGCACGGCGAAGTCAATCCATCCTTTGGCGGCGGGGCACCGGAGCCGGTGAGAAAAAATCTTGATGAGATCTGTAACGAAATGCAAAAGGGCGGATATGATATAGGAATTGTTACAGACGGAGATGCGGACAGGATAGCGATCATAGACGAGAAGGGGGAGTTCCTTGATGCTCAGAAGACATTTGCATTGCTGCTCAAATATCTTTTCGAAAAAAAGAAGCTATCCGGAAAAGTTGTCAGAGGGTTTTCCACAAGCGAGCTGATCAAGAGATTTTGCGACAAGTACGGAATAGAACTGGTAACTGTTCCCATCGGGTTCAAGCACATTTCCAAGATCATGATCACAGATGACGTACTTATAGGCGCGGAGGAGAGCGGAGGAATAGGAATCAAAGGGCATTTGCCTGAACGTGACGGCATTTACAACGGGCTTTTGTATCTTGAGATGCTGGCAGAATACGGCAAGAGCATTTCGGAGATCAAGAACGATCTGGCAAAGGAGTTCGGAGAGTTCTATTACCAAAGGAATGACTTACACACGACTGAGGAAAAGAAAATTGCCGCCCTTGAGAAATGCAGGAACCTGAAAGCAGGAGATGTGATAGCAGGCAAGAAGATAACTGACATTGACCCGCTTGACGGATACAAACTGAAGTTTGAAAACGGATGGGTGATCATCCGCGCATCCGGAACCGAACCTCTTTTGAGGATCTACTGTGAGACGCTTGAAAAGGACGAGACCGGAGACGTTTTGAGCAATACAATAAAGTACCTCGGCTTATGAGCAATTTCAGAGTGGCATTAATTGCGCTTGTTTTCTTTTTCTTTGCGGCACAGGCTTACTCTCAGCTGACGAGCCGGGAAAAAGAGATGATGAGCAGTCAGCAGAGCGGCCTCTCCGGGAACTTCGGAATCGGAAGTATCAATGCCGATGCTTCTGATATACTGAATCAGATAAGCCCTACAACTGCATCTCCCACTGTTCCCATTGAAGGTGCCATTGACCCGAACAACTATGTAGTCGGTCCGAATGACATGTTCCTGCTCGGAATTTACGGATATGTAACTCAACAGCTTCCCCTTGTCGTTAACCCTGAAGGTTCTGTGCTTATTCCAACGGTCGGCGAAGTGAGGGTTAGCGGTGAAACATTAGCAAAGGCGAAGAACGATGTAGTGTCGGCCGTAAAGAGCCGCTATTACTCAAGCAGTGTTTCGTTTACATTGAGCACTCCAAGAACATTTCTTATTAAAGTATCGGGCCTCACACAGGGCACTTTTGCAGTCTCGCCAGTTACCAGAGTTTCGGAGATACTCAAGGTTCTCTTGGTAGATACGCTCAACACATCCAAAGTGTTTTATGAAAAGACAAACGAAAGGGAGTTCTTTAACACTCAGATCTCCCTGAGAAATATTGAGCTTGTCAGAAAAGACGGAACTGTAAAGAAAGTTGACATTTACAAGTACTTTCTGACCAACAATGATGAGCACAATCCCTTCTTTCTTGAAGGAGACCTTTTGAAGATACCTTATCTCAGGCTTGAGAATAATTTCATAAATGTCGGAGGCGCCGTTCAGCTTGGCGGTTCTTATGAGCATGTGGAGGGTGACAATCTTGAAACAGTGGTTGGTATTGCAAGAGGATTTGATGTGAACGCGGAGCCTGACAGCATTGTGCTTTACAGGTCTTATGAATCTTCGGGAAAGTTTGATCAGATCAACCTCTCATTCAGGAATGACAAGGATTACAGGATACAGAAGTTTGACAGGCTCTTTGTAAAGTACAAGACTAACTTCCAGAAGAACATCTCTGTGCTTGTGCTTGGAGAAGTAGTACGTCCCGGGTATTATCCGATCTCATTTAAGAACACAAAACTTAAGGACGTAGTTGAAATGGCCGGCGGATTTACGGACAAGGCGTACCTGCCATTGTGTATATTATTCAGAACGTATGATGCCGAATATGCGGCGAAGGATTCGGCGGAGATTCTCATTAATATGAGGGCAAGTGATCTGATCATGAGCGAGATTGATATGGAAAACTTTGAGACTGACATCAGGTCAAAGCGAAACCGTGTGGTTGTTGACTTTGAGAAGCTCTTTAAGAACAACGACAAGAATGAAAACGTATTGCTGGAAGACAAAGACATCATTTACATAAACGACAATAAGAACATCGTTTATGTATTTGGTCAGGTAAATCAGGAAGGTTACGTTCCGTTCAGGAAGGGTAAGGATATTGACTACTATGTTGAGAAGGCCGGCGGGTATGGTCTGGCAGCTGAAGAAGGCGATACCCGGATAATCAAATTCAATTCCAGAGGCTGGTACAAACCTGATGAAGCAATAGTTGAGACGGGAGATTTTGTATATGTTCCGAAGCAGACCCAAAGGCCGTTTGAAGTGAATGTTGCCCTGATAGCTCAGATTGCCGGAGTGATACTCGGAGTATTGACCACATACATACTAATCAAGGACAGCGGAAAGTGAATCATGACTGAAACAACGGCCATTTCAGATACGAAACAATATACATATTACGATTTGATCAGAATCTTTCTCTTGAATAAGAAGAAGATCGTTCTTATAACATTGTTGTCGGGGATACTGGCTGCTCTAGTTGTCTATTTTGCAATGGACCCAATTTTCTATTCTTCAGCAACTCTGAAGACCACATCAAAATCTTCAGGTATCAGCAGTTTAATGGGAATTGAAGGTGTTCCTGATATCGGAGAGCTGAGCGGCCTGGGTGGTGGTTCAACAGTGAAAGAGCTTGCATTATACGAGAACATTCTGATGAGCCGCAGGTGTGTTGAAGCTGCAATCGTCAGTTTTAATATATTGGAGGAGGAGAAATTCAAGTACATGTTTGATGCTGTAAAATACTTCCGCCAGACAGTAATGCAGGTTACAAAGGATAAGGTTGCAGGTACACTGGAGGTCGGGATCTATGATAAAGATCCGGCCAAAGCAAAGGATATGGTTGAATTTATGGTGAACCAATTGAACAGTATCAATACCGAGTTGAATGTGCTGAATGCGAGAAACAACAGAGAGTTTATTGAAGGCAGATATGAACTTGCAAAGCAGGAGTTGAGCTCAAAAGAAGATAGTCTCAGAGACTATCAAGATCGATTTGGAATAGCTCCCGATTTGCAGGTACAGGCTGCAGTCAAAGCAGAGATTGAACTTGAATCCGAGATCAGATCGGAGGAGATAAAACTTGAAATTCTGAAGAAGATTCTTGCTCCCGATGAGTCAGAGATTAAGATTCAGAATCAGAAGATTGAGGAATTGTCCAGGCAACTTTCAAACATTCAAAACAACGGCGACGATACAGACGTATTGACTTTAAAGGGAAAACCGGAAATAGTTCTTAACTATTTGAGACTAAAGCGGAATGTAGAAATACAAAACAAAATACTTACAACCCTGATCCCTCTTCTGGAGCAAGCAAGAATAGAAGAGAAAAGGGAAACTCCTTCTGTATTGGTTCTTGATCCTCCCGCTGTACCAGACAAGAAAGTTAAGCCTAAAAGAGCAATAACTGTATTGATTTTGATGTTCATAACAGGTGTAATGACTTTCCTGTATTTTATACTAAAGGACAAGTGGAGGTACGTCAAGTTGAATATCTCCAAGTGAAGTCCTGACACCCCGCGATGGTCCGTACTAATAGCCTTAAGCTTAACGTAAGGTACACAATCCCTGAGACCCTAATCCTTACAACCCTATTCTTCGGCCTATTTGTATCTACAGTTATCGCCGGAGCAGGAATTGTATTCTCTGCTGTATATTTCCTTCAAATCTTCCTTGCTGCCTTGAGTCTTGTTATATTTTTTGATTTCAACTTCCTCAACAAAGAACTACCGAAATTAAATATCTTAAACACCTTCACAATTTTTCTTGTGCTTTTTTTTGTTCTTGTAAACATTAAGACAATTGATAGCAATCTGTCCGTAAAGGCTGTTTTCAAGATACTAAGTTACTTATTCATCTCTGCAATCTTTTTCTTCCATTTCGCGGGAAGGCTTTATCAGGATGACCGTCTATTTGAGAAAACAACAAACTTGTTCCTTGCAGCAGGAGTGCTGATAGGATTGTCTTCATTATTTCTTCTGTTTGCAGGAATCAATTTCAATGAGTTGTATCCGAAGATGGCAACAGGATTCTTCATGCATCCAAATACAATCTCCAATGTTTATACCATAGTTATCCCGATTGTTTTGTATAAATACTTTGCCGGCAAGATCAGCTTGGTGTTTGCAGTGATTATATGCCTTGTCTTGTTCCTGGCACTATTGTTCACATTCAGCCGCGCAGGTTATCTTGGTACATGCATTGCGTTGCTGGTGCTTACATATTCCAGGTCAAAGAAGATCTTCGTTCTGACAATTGTCACACTGATTGCGGCAGTGTATCTCGTGGTGTTCGATTTCATCCTTAGCAAGTCAGACAGTTCAATTTCCCGATTCATCTTGTGGGCGACAGCTATTGACATGGTTTTTCGTGACACTTCACACATGTTATGGGGATACGGAGTCTTCAACGCCCTGGAAGTTTTTCAAAGTGAAAAGTTCTTCTTTGGGAGCAGGGAGATAGTTCCTGATCCGCACAATTCCATTCTGCTTCTTTCGATTCAGTTCGGAATTGTATTTACAGCTGGAGTATCGGCTTTCATATTGTTGCTCTATCTGAAAGTGTTTCTCAAAAGAAAGAGCACTTTGTACAGCAGATACAAGAACAAGATTTCATTGTCGATGGCAATTACCTTAGGTTTGCTTGGGCAAAATATGGTAGAAAATATTCTTGTCTATCCGGAGTATTTTGTTATGCAGGTCTTTATGATCTTTCTAGGATTCATATACCATTTCAGTTTGCCTCTGCAAAATGAGTAAGCTTGTCTCTGCATTCTCAAAGACATTTCTTGTAATAACATTCGTTAAGCTATTCGATGTTGTAAGAAACCTTATCGTTGCTTCACTTATGGGAGTTTCGGACAAGGCAGATGTATTCAGTGCCGTTGTGTCAATCCCGGAGGGTATTATTGTTCTTGTTGGAATAGATTCATTGCGGGGAGTAATTAACAGCGAGTATTCCACATTGAATGCAGGAAGTGATAGAGCAAAGATCATAGATTCATTTGGAAATCTCTTTCAGCTAATCATTTTGGCTGGCTTGTTTCTGACAACGATCTCCATCATTTTCAGGAAGGAAATAATAGACCTGCTATTGCCGGGATTTGCAGGGGAAAAAAAATTAGAGGCTTATAGTATTGCTGCTATCATATTTCCCCTGATATTTCTAAAAGTGCTTATGGCCTTCCTTCAGTCGGTATACAATTCGTTCAAGAACTTTGTATTTCCATTGATAATTCAAATTGTGATTAATGTAGCGATGATTGCGTCCATAATAGTCCCATTCTATCAGGGCAGCATAATCTACAATTTGGCGTTTGGCCTGGCTGCCGGAAATGTGTTAGTAGCAATTCTTCTCATAGTTAACATAAGAAGCCTGAAGCTTAACTGGCAATTTCCCGGTTTTCGCTTATCGCCGGACGATGTTACGAAGAAGATCATAAGAAGCAGTGGTTCTGTCTTTCTGGTTGTCTTTATAAACCAGATCTATTTCTACTCAAGGAATGTCTTCGCGTCTGAATACGGAGAAGGGGCAATTTCGTCAATAGCTTATGCATCGACTTTCACCGGTGTCTTAATGATGGTTGTATTCAACTCGGTTTTCAACGTACTGTTGTCAGATATAGCTGAAGGGTATTCATACAAGAAGAAGATAGTGACCAAGGAAGTATATCTGAATACGCTTCTAAGTCTCTTAGTGATTGCCTGTCCTGCAGTCATCTTTATGCTGATCAGCGGAAGGGAAATTCTTACGCTTTTCTATCAGCGCGGTGCTATAGATTCTGCGGGCATTGATAAGATTCTACAGCCATATTATTGGGAGGTGCTCTCCTTTTTCTCCTGGATACTGTTCACAATTCCAACTTCACTGTACCTCGCAGTGAAAAAGTACAAGTGGCTTTCATTGTTAAGCAGTGTTGCATATTTGACGGGAATCTTTCTGAACTTCATGTTTACTGAAATATTCGGCTATTATGGAATATCCGTCGCAACATTTGTAACGCTTGGATTGAATGGAGTACTTCTCAACTGCTATGCAAGAAGATTCCTTGGCAGATTTCATTCCTTCTGGAAAAACGTCTCAAAAGTCGGATTGTCGTTTGTACTGACATTGTCTCTATGCTATCTGGCGAAATCGCAGATCCTGCCTTTTGCTGAGGGAGCTGAGGATTGGCGGTTGCTTGTGGCGATCGGATTTTCAGCAGTCATGACAGCCGGCATTTTCTTAATTATCACTTTCATTTTTAAATTGGATTTTCTAAGAAAGATATACAATAAACTGAGAAAATGACAAAATTGAAGATAAATATTCTCGTATCAGGGATATTCAAGTCCGGTGGTATGAAGATTATTTTTGAATACTGTAACCGCATGACAAATTTGGGCCATGATGTGATCGTATATTATCCCACTATTGATTATAATTTCTACAACGGAAAAGTGAACAACGTAATGAACGTTAAACATTTGTTCTGGGGTGTTAAGAAATTCTTAAAAAGAAGGGATTGCGAAGATATTTCTTACTCAAGAAATTTCAAAATCAAGCAGGTCTTCTTACTAAACAACAGCTTCATCAGAGATGCCGATGTTTCAATTGCAACAATCTGGCACACAGCATCTTCCCTGAAAGACCTTAAGGCAAGCAAAGGAAAGAAATTCTATTTTGTTCAGGACTATGAGATCTGGAATTCTGATGAGACAGAAGTCAACAGGTCATATAACCTGGGAATTCCGATAATCACGACAACAAAATACTTGCATGATCTGCTAAAGACGAAGTTTGGAGTTGATTCTGAGATCGTCCCATATGGATTCGATTTTCAGCTCTATAATAACATCTCAAAAAGATACGACTCTGATAAGAAGTGCGTTACATTTGTTGATTACAGACTTGAAAAAAAGAATGTGAAGTCAACCATTGTAGCATGTGAGATGCTCAAGAGATCATTTGACAATTTGAGGTTTGTATCATTCGGACTTGACAAATATAATGAACTTCCTGAGTATGTTGAATTTATCAAAGATCCTGAAGAAGAGAAGATCCGGGATATCTACTTCGCAACTGACATATTCATTTTTTCCAGTAAGACAGAAGGTTTTGGTATGCCTATTGCAGAAGCAATGGCATCAAAATGTGCAGTTGTTTCCACCATGGTAGGCTTCCTGCCCGAATATGCAACCAATTTCGAGGATGTAATATATACGGATCCGGAGAATCCGGAAACGATCTTTAATGCAGTGAAAATGCTTGTTGAGGATGAATTGCTTCTGAGGAAATTATCGGAGAATGGAAGTGTGCTCGTGAGAAAGTCATTCAGCTGGGATAAATCGGTTCTAAAATTTCTTAACATCATTTCCGGCGATTAGCGATGAGTGTATATGTTGTTATTCCAAATCTTAACGGATTGCACCATCTAAAGGTCTGCCTTGATTCACTACGCCGTCAAACGATTGAAGATCTCAGGATAGTCTTGGTTGATAATGCTTCGACCGATACTTCAGTCAGGTTTGTCGAGGCTAATTATCCTGATGTCAGGATTGTTACACTTGAAAGGAACTATGGCTTTGCAAGGGCGGTAAATGAAGGTGTTAAGGTTGCATTGCATGATAATGATTGCAGGTTTGTGATGCTATTGAACAATGACACGGAGTGCAGTGATAACCTGATTGAGGAAATGCTGAGAGGATTCGCTAATGAAGGAGTTGGATCTGTCGGCTGCAAGATCTTGCTCTTCAACAACAGAGATACTATTGATGAAGCAGGACATTTCATTAACAGGTACGGATATCCGCACAAAAGGGGATTTGGGAACAAAGATACAGGACAATATGATAGGTCTGAGTTTATATTTGGAGCTTGTGCTGCAGCTGTGATGTTTGACAGAGCAGTATTTGAGGATGTCGGATTTTTCGATGAAGATTTTGTTTCTTATTACGAAGATGTGGATTTCAATTTCAGATTACAGCATGGAGGACATAAGTGCTATTATGTCCCTTCGGCTGTTTGTTTTCATAAGCTTGGGGCAACTTCAGGAAAATTCAGGGGATTGAAAAGTTATCTGCAGGAGAAGAACCTTACAACTCTGATTTTTAAGAATGTACCGACGAATTTACTGCCAAAATATCTGGCATTGTCAAATGCAGTCAGAATCAAGTCGTTCATATCGCTACTGCTTTCCGGTAAGTTTGTGGAGTTTCACTATTCTCTTAAAGGATATCTGGCAGGTTTTCTCAGCCTTCCCCGTACATTAAAGAAAAGGTCATCCATAATGAAACTTTCCAAGACAACAAGTGCTTACATTGAGTCATTTGCTAAGATTGGACATAGTTCTGAATGAGTCTCAATTTCGAAATTGAAGAGGCTAAGAATTCAGGATATAATGTGAAGGTCACAATCATCATAGTGAACTACAATACTGCGGATCACTTGAAGGATTGCCTGAAGTCAATCATTGAATTCACAAAGCAAATTGACTATGAGATCATAGTGGCTGATAATAACTCGACTATTCGAGATATAGAGAATTTCCCAGCCATGTTCCCAAATGTCAGATTCATTTTCAGGAATGTAAATGACGGCTTTGGTGCAGGGTGTAATTGCGCAGCAAAGTTTGCAAAAGGCAAGTATCTGATCTTTGTGAATCCGGACATTGTGATTGTCGACGACGTAATACATAAGTTATGTTCTTTCATGGAAGAGAATATTGAATTGGGAGCGTGTTCACCTTTGCTTATGGATTTTGAGGATAATATTGCATACAACTTCAATGAATTCCCGAACCTCATTTGGGAGTTTTTTGAGGCATCAGGAATCGGTAACGCGAGAAAGCTTAACAGGCTGTATGACTTTGGGAACTATAAGGCCGAAATCTATAAATTCGTCTATGTTGATTGGATTACCGGAGCTTTTCTTCTGGTAAGAGCGGATGCTTTCAATGCCCTTAACGGTTTCGATGAAAGATATTTCCTGTATTACGAAGACACCGACTTCCAAAACAGACTCCAAAGTGCCGGATTCAAGATTGCTTGTTTGTATGGTTTGATAGTCAGGCATTTCGGCAACAGTAGCGTCAAAAGTGAGAAGGGGGAAGAGGTTTACTTTTATCACCTGAACCGGAGCAAAATGATCTATTCGTATCTGCATTTTGGATTTCTGAAAAGAAGCATGCTTAGATTTATTAATGCTGCAGGAATACTAGTGCGGATGGGGACCCTTAGATTCAGGAACAGATACAAGAATGTTGAAAAGAAGAAAATGAACCAATATAAAAAGATGCTCAAGATTTATTCGTCAGGTAAGAGCAGATTGTTTGATACAGACCATGTGATATGAGGAGGATCTATTTCTATTTGCCTGAATTTCCTGAAGCACCTACCGGGGGAATAAAGTATCATAACATTGTTTACAACTATGTAAAGGAAAGAAGAGAGGGCGTTTATCTGGCAGGAAACGGAAAGTTTTCGAAGCTTGGAAACCGAAACAAGCTCTTCAAGATCATGCACGGATTATTTGTCAGCTGCAAAGTAAAAAGGAAATCAATCATTGTATTGAGTAATACGGCATTCCTGCATTTCATGATCCCAATGATTTTGAACAGAATCTTTAAGAAGCATTATTACTTCATGATTGTACATCATTTGGTAAGGAATGAGAATCCTGAGTTTTTCAGAGCGAAGTTTGAAGAGTTTTTCATCAGACATTCAGACTTTGTTATGACTGTCAGCAATGCAACGAAAAATGACCTGCAAGAACATTCACTCTTGAAGAGCTACAATATCCCGGTAGTTCCACCTGGACTGGATGCCATTTTCAGCCCGATAAACCGAAAGACGGACACAAATGGAGATAACATCGTCAAGTTGCTTTACATTGGAACAATTGAGAAAAGGAAGGGTCTTATCCACCTAATAGAAGCTTTCAGATATCTCGACAAAGAGAAGTTTATTCTGAACATAATCGGGGGTACGCAAAATTCAGATGACTATTTCAAGAGTCTTATGATGAAGATATCGGAACTGGACCTGGCGGATATAATATTCTTCAGGGGAAGAGTATGTGACGTAGAGCTACAGGAATATTACAGATCGTCTTCATTATTTGTTTTTCCTTCACTTTGGGAAGGGTATGGAATGGTTGCAGCAGAAGCAATGTCTCATGCGTTACCTGTTGTTGCATCCAACATACCTTCGTTAAGGGAGATAGTTGATGACGGATCGAATGGCTACTTGGTGGAGCCGGCAAATCCAAGGGCATTGGCTGAAAAGATTCGCATATTGGCTGAAGACAGAGACCGAATCGAAAGATTCTCTGATTCAGCATATCGCAAATCAAATTCATTCAGGAGCTGGGACAAAGTAGGAAGTGAAATTGCAGACATCATTAACAGAATCTCCTAATGCGTGAAAAGCTCAAAATTGTTCACATAATTTCGAATCTAAGCCTTGGCGGTGCGCAGGTACTGCTGCTGGACATTGTTCTCAATCTCAAACGAAAAGCGAATACTGATGTATTTGTGATTACTTTGGATTCAGGCGAATACATGAGCAAATTCAAAGAAGCTGGCATTAAAATTATTGATCTAAAGGAAAAGGGCCTTGTGAACTTCAGAATATTCGGCAAATTAAAGAAGATGCTGATCGAAATTAGACCCGACATAGTTCATACTCACCTTCAGAAGGCAGATTTCTACGGAAGAATCTCAGCAAGGCAGACAAATGTGCCGCTCATCATCTCAACATGCCATAACTATTCAACGCATCATGGAGGTGCTGATATTGATAAGGTGTCTGTTTTCGATAGGATTGACAATGCCGTTGTCAGATACTCCGGATCGTATTTGATCTCAATTTCGGATGTCGTAAGGAGATATCTTGTTAACAGAAGCAAGAATTTTGACAAGATCACCAAAGTCATTTACAATGGTGTTAACATTGAAAAGGAGAAATATGTGCTCAGCGAAGAAGGTATTTTGAAACTCAGAAGGAAATATGGTTTGTCAGGGGACGATTTTGTAATTTTAGTCTCAGGAAGGCTTGAGCGCCAGAAAGGCCACTCGTTTTTTCTTAATTCTGCAAAGGAGTTCTTGAAAAATAGAAGGAAAGCAAAGGTTATTGTTCTGGGTGAAGGAAGTTTGAGAAAGCAAATTGAGAATCAAATCAGAAGTGAGCAATTAAATGATCAAGTGCAGCTCTTGGGATTCCGGGAAGATGCGGAGCCGTTCATTGAAATTGCCGATCTTGTATGTGTACCGTCCTTATGGGAAGGGTTTGGTCTTGTTACAATTGAGGGGATGATCAAAAGAAAGATTGTGCTTGCATCTGACGTAGGGGGGATACCTGAGATCATTCAGGACGGAATTACAGGGTTCATATTCAAAGCAAATGATAAAAAGAATTTCTTGGATAAATTGAATTATATTTATGATAATTCAGAAAATCTTCAGGAAATCAAAAACAATGCCATATATACAGTGAAAGAGAAATTTGATATTGAGAAGAATACTGAAGAGTATTATGATTTTTATTTAAGCAAAATGGAGACAATAAAGTGATCGGGGAATTGTATCGAAGTTGTCCAGCATGCAGCTCGAAGAATCTCTTAAATAAAGGAAAGCCCTTAGATTCGAGTGCCGGATCACCCTATTCCGTGATTGAATGTCTGGATTGCAAACTGAATTGGTGCAGTCCAATGCCAACCGTTAAAGAATTAAACGAATATTACAATAGATATTATGAGATAAGATATAGTACGGTAGATAAAAATCCGAAAATAGCAAAAATCAGAAGCATACTAACCTTCAGAAAGAACCGGCTGAGAATGTTTTTCAATCTCATAGAGAAGTACTCTCCGGGTAAGAGCATTATTGATTTCGGGTGTGGTGAGGCTGATGTTCTATATGAAGCAAAAAGCAGGGGTTGGAAAGTTCTTGGTATCGATTATTCAAATGAGCTTTCGGAGAGGTTTAAGAGGGACAATGTTGAATTTGTTTGTGCTAACTCTCTCGACGCAGCCCGAATTGATGAACACTCTTTCCACTGCATTTCAGCGAAGCATGTTATTGAACACATTCCGGAAATTGAAAACTTCTTGTTCTCGGTCAGAAAGTATCTTAAACCAAATGGAATATTTGCTGTGAAGACCCCGTCAGCATCGAGTTTGAGGGCAAGAACAGGCTTGGCTAACTGGCATTTGGTAAGGCCAATGGAACACTTCTGGGGATTTGATAAGCATAATTTCAGGAAACTCCTTGAAAAGAATGGATTCGAGTTGTTGTTCATAAGGGACAGTATGCTTGTTGATGAACTGGTTTGCATCTCAAGGTCGATCCAATAGAGTCTCATAGCATCGGACGAAAGTTGCAAACATATATGTTTCTGTTTTCAGGTCAAAAAGTTAATTTGAATTTGTCTGTTATCAGAAAATGTCCATGAGCTTCACAGAGCAAGCACATTTGCATTGGGAAGACCCGGTGCATGCTTATTGATCTGAGCTAACTGGTCAGACGATCGCAAGAGTGAAATGACATTTGACAGAAACTTCATTGTGATATGTACTTTCGAATGTGCGCAAATTCCAGAATGAGCGGCCTGATTTTGAGATAACAGATACTGTCAGCAGAGTATGCAATTGAGTTCAGTGTCAATTCCATCAACACCTTGTGCCGGACATAAGTCAAATATTTATGCAAAAACTGAATCAAAAAATACCATGAGAAGAGCAATGATTGCGGCATTCTTTATCCTGACTTTTGCAGGGTTGCTCCCGATAGTATCAAATTCATTTCTGAGCGACGAGTCAGATATTGAATATGAATGGAAGATCACATTTGAAGATAACTTTGACAATTTTGATACCACAAGGTGGCTTACGCACTTTGATATGGGCAATAAGACGATTTGGTCAAACAAGGAGGTGCAGTGGTATCAGACCAGAAACATTGTGGCGGAGGATGGAGTGCTGAAAATAATTGCGAAGAAAGAATCAGTTTATGGAAAGGATTCTGAAAGTGAAAAGCAGTTTGAATACACATCGGGGATGATCAACACTCCAAGAACTTTCACGCAAGCTTACGGCAAATGGGAAATCAGAACGAGATTCCCGTTCAAGAAGGGATTTTGGCCTGCGTTCTGGCTTGTTGCAAAGCAAAGGCCCGGATTGCCGGAAATTGACGTATTTGAATACTTTGGAATTAATGAGAACAAAATATCATGCAATCACCATTGGGGCATAGATTATCCAAACTATAGTGGCATATATGAAGGTAAAACTGCCCCATTCTATTACAATGAGGGAAAGGAACTAACGGGTGATTTTTCCAATGAGTGGATGGTTTGGTCATTTGAGTGTTTACCTAATATCATGAAATGGAAACTGAACGGCAATACTGTTTATGAGGATACAAAAGGTATCCCGACTGCCCCACTTTATATAATTGCGAATGTGGCTGTCAAGGACTGGGAAGCTAATGGCTTCAAAGTAGATGATTCAGAGCCATATGTAATGGAGATTGATTATGTGAAAGTTTATCAGATGGTTCCCAAAAGGTGAAAGGAGTGCTAGAGTCGTGAAGTATGGATGTTCAGGCAGATGACTTCTATTTAAATTGTAAGTTAAAGGATGAGCTGTGCTTCAGCCATGCGAAGAAACGAAATGAAGAATCTTTGAATTCTCTCTAAATGCATATGAAGGTTTGCTTAGTTGCCAGTATTTGCAGTCCGAAGATGAATTGACCCCGAAGCAAGGGAAAATACATAGCCAAACAGTCCGGTCAATGATCTTTTCCGATAAGATAGAAATGAAATACTTTGATTTCGAAATGAAAGAATAGTAAATCAAGAGTCAGGTATTAACGTCCTTGACGTGCTTTGCTATCCTTGATCTTGTTTAATTTCCTTCAGACTGCCGCTTCTCTTTAATACAATTGCCAGCCAGAACTCTCCTAATAGGTGATCTTTGTGATCCCAATATCCAACTCCGAAACCGCTCCTTTGATCTGGACAACTCTAAACGTTATAAAGAGCCGAGTTTGATATCGTACCTGTTGTGATACCCTCTTGATTGGATCTAAGTCAAATTGTCAGTATTGGCTTTAAGTTTTCAGGCCATATAGGTAATTTCCGTAAATGGACACAAATGAGCAGGATTGCCACCCGGTTGTAAGCATCGTTATGCCCACTTACAACAGGGCTGAGCTGTTGATGAAGTCGATTAAGAGCGTTCAGGAACAGTCATTCAGGGATTGGGAGCTGATAGTTGTGGATGACGGCTCCACCGACAGGACTGCGGAAATGATGAAACAGCTTGAAGAAGAGGACAGCAGGATCAGATATCACAGGATCGCAAGAATTCGCAACAAGGGTATTGCCACTTACCTGAACATAGGGATCAAGGCCGCAAGAGGCAGGTATATTGCAAGAATTGATGATGACGACAGGTGGTGCCATAAAGACAAGCTAAAGCTTCAGGTAGAGTTTTTGGATGAGAATCAGGATTACGTGCTTGTGGGCGGCGGCGGTATACTGGTAGATGAAAAGGGCAATCAGATGTTCAAATACCTTAAGAATGAGACCGATGAGGAGATCCGAGATTATGCACTCTACTCTAATCCGATCGCGCACACTGCCGTAATGTTCAGAAAGGATGTTTTCGAGAGGATAGGCGGCTACAATGACATAAATCATGCTGAGGATATGGACCTTGCGCTCAGGTTCGGAAAGGTGGGGAAACTCTTCAACATGAAGGAATATTTCATCGAGTATCTTGCAATAGGGCAAAACAAATCTTTTCTTCAGCAAAGGCAAAATACAAAGCAAGTATTGCAGATCATTAAGAAATACAAAGACGATTACCCGCACTTTGCAAAGGCATACATGCTCAATCTCACGCAATATGCGTACTCATTTCTGCCGGGGTTTGTGAGGAAGGGCCTTCAGCCGTTCATGTATTATTTCAAAAGACATCATTTCTGATTTGAGCATAAGATATTTGATCGCAGGAGGCGCAGGGTTCATCGGAAGCCATCTTACCAGAAGGATCCTCCGCGAAGAACCGGACTGCAGAATCCTGATATATGACAATATGTCATCCGGAAAGTTGTGGCACATAGAAGATGTGATCAGCGACAGCCGGCTTACTCTTGTGAAGGAGGACATAAAGGACCTCGGAAAACTGACAGAAGCAATGGAGTCGTCAGATGTTGTTTACCACTTTGCTTCCAATCCCGATATAGCAAAGGCAATGACACAGCCGGATGTTGACTTCTGGGAGGGAACATATCTTACCAACAATGTTGTGGAGGCAATGAGAAAGACCGGCGTGAAGAATATTCTTTACGCTTCGGGAAGCGGTCTATACGGTGATGTGGGCGCAACAGTGACAGACGAGGATTTCTCCCCTCAGCTTCCGATATCAACTTACGGCGCAAGCAAGATGTCGTGCGAAGCTCTAATCTGTTCGTACTGCCACATGTTCGGTTTCAATGCGGCGGCTTTCAGATTTGCTAATGTTGTCGGGCCGAATCAGACTCACGGAGTTGGTTACGACTTCGTCAGAAAGCTCACTGAAGACAAGACCCGCCTTGAGATCCTCGGCGACGGAACGCAGAGCAAATCCTACATCTATGTGACGGATGTGCTTGATGCTATGAGATTGATTGAGAAGAAACATCTTTCAGGGTACAGCTATTTCAATGTAAGCACACCCGACCACATCACTGTGACTGAAATTGCAGATGAAGTGACGAATCTCATGAACCTCGCCGGCGTGAACTATGAATACACCGGCGGCAGCAGAGGATGGAAGGGCGATGTGCCCGTGGTAAGGCTTGATTCTTCGAAGATCAGAGAGCTTGGATGGGAAAACAGATTTTCGTCTGCAGAAGCGATAAGAAAATCAGTTGAGTCAATACTCGAAGACACGGCAAGAGGCAGGTTTGCATGGAAGGAGGTCACGGTTTGATCATTTCAAGAGCTCCCGTGAGGATATCTATGGGCGGCGGCGGAACAGATCTTCCGTCATACTATGAGAAGTTCGGAGGTTTCCTGCTTGCCGCGGCAATCAACAAATATGTTCACATACTTCTCAACAAAAGATTTGAGGAATCCATACGGCTGTCATATTCAAAGACGGAAATTGTTGACGACATCCGGCAGATAGAGCATTCTATATTCAGGGAATCCCTTAAGTATGCCGGTGTAAAGAAGCAGGTCGAGATCGTTTCCATTGCAGATGTACCTTCAAACTGCGGGCTCGGGACTTCTTCCACTTTCACGGTTGCTTTGCTCAATGCACTTTATTCCTACAAAAGAGAATATCATCCGCTTCAGGAGCTTGCAGAGAGAGCCTGCCATATCGAGATCAATGTACTTAAAGAACCGATCGGCAAGCAGGACCAGTATGCATCATGTTTCGGCGGATTCAACGCATATACTTTCAACAAGGACGGAACCGTTGACGTTGAACCTGTAGCCATAAGTGACGGCGCATTTGTAGAACTTCAAAACAATATGTTCCTCTTCTATCTGAACAAGAAACGCTCCGCCGGTGACATTCTCAAAGACCAGAACAGGAAGACCAAGCAGAACAATGACAATGTGATTGACAGGCTTCACAAGATAAAGGAGATCGGACATTATACAAGAAAGATACTTGAGAAGAATAAGATCGACGATTTCGGCGACCTGCTTCATGAGCACTGGCTGTTAAAGCGCGGCATCTCAAAAAAGATATCTGATGACTTCATTGACGAAGTGTACGAGTCCGCAAGAAAGAACGGAGCGCTCGGAGGCAAGGTGATAGGCGCGGGAGGAGGCGGGTTCGTGCTGTTTTATGTTCCCGGAAACAAAGCGTCGTTCATCAGCTCAATGAAAAAGTTCGGACTTCATCCCACCTGGTTTGCCTTTGAGAGGGAAGGCGTGAAAGCGGGTTTTTACAGCTAATGCCCGGGATCGCTTGATAAGACAGCTTATATTGCTTGCCGGCGGAAAGGCAACCCGCCTGAGGCCGGTCACAGAGACAATCCCTAAGTCAATGCTTGAAGTTGCAGGCAGGCCATTCATAGCACATCAGCTCGAGCTTGCAAAGTCAAAAGGAATCGACAAAATAGTGCTGTGCGCCAGCTATCTCGGAGAGATGATCGAGCAGTATGCAGGTGACGGAAGCAAATTCGGAGTTGAACTCGAATACTCCTTTGACGGAGACGAACTGCTGGGAACCGGCGGCGCGGTTATGAAAGCTCTGGAAAAAGTTCAGGGAGAATTTTTCGTCATGTACGGCGATTCATATTTGAATACTGACTTTGAGAGTATTAATGAATATTTTTTTTCACAGGATAAGCCGGCGCTGATGACAGTGTTTCGCAATGACGGAAAGTGGGACAAGAGCAATGTATGCTACCGTGACGGAAGGATCATCACATACGACAAAGTGAACCGTACGCCTGACATGCAATACATAGATTACGGCCTCGGAATACTTTCGGAGCAATGCTTTAAAGAATTCAGGACCCGCAGAGTATTTGACCTTGCTGAAGTCTACTCCCGTCTTCTTGAAAAGAATGAGCTCGCGGGATTTGAAGTGAAGGAAAGGTTTTACGAGATCGGTTCTTTTGAAGGTTTGAATGAGACAAGTGAATATCTGACAAAAATTAAACAGTCCGCAGATTGAACTACAGCCAGCAATACATAGGTGAACTTATCAGCATTGCGCAAAGTCTTGATACGAATGCCATTGAGAAGATGGCGGAAGTTATCTCATCAGTGAGAGAGCGTGGCGGCAGGCTTTTCTTCCTTGGAGTTGGCGGAGGAGCCGGACATGCATCGCACGCTGTAAATGATTTCAGGAAGATTGCCGGTATAGAATCATATTCACCCACAGATAACGTATCGGAACTCACGGCGAGGATCAACGATGACGGCTGGGATACAAGCTATTCAAACTGGCTCAAAGGAAGCAAGCTCAACAGCAAAGACTGCATATTTGTTTTTTCTGTCGGAGGCGGAAGTCTTGAAAAGAACATAAGTGTGAATCTTGTGAATGCCCTGAAGCTTGCAAAAGAATGCGGGGCTTCGGTATTGGGAATAGTGGGCAAAGACGGCGGTTACACTGCAAAGATTGCCGATGCATGCCTTATCATACCGGTGGTGAATGCAGGCACGATAACTCCGCATACAGAATCATTTCAGGCGAACATCTGGCATTTGCTTGTGACGCACCCGAAGGTGAAGCACAATGAGATGAAGTGGGAGTCTGCCTCAAAATGAGGAAGGCGGTCTTTCTCGACAGGGACGGTACAATCAGCAAGCTTGTTTACGACAAGCAAAGGGATGAGCTCCATCCGCCGTTTTTACCGGATGAGCTTGAGCTTGATCATGGCGCAGAAGAAGCCCTTAATAAGCTCATCAGCCAGGGCTATCTTCTGTTTGTAATAACCAACCAGCCGGACCATGCAAAAGGAAAGACATCAATGGAGAACATTAAAGCTGTTGAACACAGGTTCAGATCACTTATGCAGGAAATGGGAATTGATCTGGCCGGTTATTTTGCATGCTATCATCATCCGGACGGAATTGTAGAGCAGTATGCTGTGACCTGCGAATGCAGGAAGCCTGGTACATTGTTCGTGGATACGGCCGTGAAGGAATTTGAAATAGACAGAAGCGAATCCTGGTTTGTGGGTGACAGGGGCTCGGACATAGAATGCGGAAGAAGATCCGGTATGAGGACAATTCTGCTTACAGGCGGACAGGATGATGACACGTCCCTGAGCACCAATGCGACCGTAACTGCCGGGAGTTTATCAAATGCGACAGAAATTATTACCCAAGCAAACAAGAAAGCAGAATGCCATCAATAAGCGAGCTCAGGATCAAGATCTTTGCCGACGGTGCGAATCTTGAGGAAATGAAGAAGACATACAAAGAAGGGCTTGTAAAGGGCTTCACCACAAATCCGACTCTTATGAAAAAGGATGGTGTGAAGGATTATGTCACCTTTGCAAAGGCGGTCCTTGGCGAGATAAAGGATTTGCCGATATCGTTTGAGGTTTTTACCGATGATTTTGAGTCAATGGAAAGGCAGGCAAGAGTTATCGGCGGATGGGGTGAAAATGTTTACATTAAGATTCCCGTTTCAAACACCAGGGGTGAGCCGTCATACAGTCTTATCAGCAAGCTCAGCGGTGAAGGTTACAAGCTGAATGTGACCGCGATCATGACAACTGCTCAAGTGCAGAAGGTGACAGATGCTCTTGACAATTCTACGCCTGCAATTGTATCGGTCTTTGCAGGAAGAGTTGCCGATACCGGAAGAGACCCGAAACCTGCAATGAGGGAGTCTCTTGAGATTTTGAAGGCAAAGCCTAATGCAGAGCTTCTTTGGGCAAGTTCACGAGAACTGCTGAACATTTTTCAGGCGGAAGAATGCGGTTGCCACATTATCACTGTGACCAATGACCTGTTCAAGAAGTTCAGGATGGTTGGTATGGATCTTGACGAACTTTCTCTCGACACAGTTAAGATGTTTTACAATGACGCTGCTTCTGCGGGTTATAATTTCTGAAACTGAATATTTGCCGGAATGTCCAGGGCAACAGAAAGGTTTTTGCTGTTCCTTTCAGATCTTATCACTATTAATCTGGCATGGGCGGTTTACTATTACATACGCGTTGAGTCAGGCTGGATCTTCTATGCAAACCCACCGGAGTTCCTCGCCCCCTCAATAGCAGTCTATATTTACTGGCTGATAATTTTTTCCTTTGCGGGACTTTATCAGCACTGGTTTGCAAGGTCAAGATTCGATGAGTTCACTCTTGTCTTCAAGGCGGTGTCTTTCGGATGCCTGTTCCTGTTCTTTGCAATATTCCTTGATGACTTCATGAAGAACGCTCCCGCGATCTCAAGATTTCTCATAGTGATATACTGGGTGCTGATGTTCACGTTTGTCGGTACCGGCAGGATAATCATCAGAAGCATTCAGAAGGACCTGCTTGGAAAGGGCATCGGGCTCAGAAATACGCTGATAGTGGGCACGGGAAAGAAAGCTAATGAGCTTAAGGAGATGATTGACAATGCTCCCGAACTCGGATACAAGGCAGTTGGGTTTGTTTCTGAGGATGGCCAAAGCAGTGAAGGATCTCTCGGCCCGATCCAAAACATGCAGAAGATCATAAGGGACCATGATGTGAATGAGGTGCTGGTCGCACTTGAGCCGGAAGACAAGGAGAAGCTGTTCGAAGTGCTGAGGTACAGCACGGACGAAAAAGTGAACACAAAGATCCTGCCGGACATGTATGAGATCGTAAGTGGCATGGCGAAGACAAATCAGATATACGGAGTCCCTTTGATCGAAGTGGCCTCTGTGATCATGTCACCGGCAGCGATGCTGGCAAAGAGGGTCATAGATATTGTTCTTGCAATTGTTTCGCTGATAGTTTTTTCGCCGCTGATAGTCATTTCAGTTATCATAATTAAACTCAGTTCAAAAGGCCCGGCATTTTATAAACAGGAAAGGGTCGGAAGAAAAGGAAAGGAATTTGTGATGTACAAGCTGAGGACAATGCAGGTGGGTGCTGAGGAAGAAGGGCCGCAGTGGTCCGGAGGAAATGACCCGAGGGTTACGGGCATAGGCAGATTTCTGAGAAGGTCAAGACTGGATGAACTTCCTCAGATGATAAACGTATTGAAGAATGAAATGAGCATTGTCGGGCCGAGGCCGGAGCGTCCGTATTTTGTTGATCTTCTGAAAAAGGAAATTCCATATTATTACAAGCGAATGCTTGTGAAACCCGGGATCACAGGGTGGGCTCAGGTGAAGCACAAATATGACACTTCGGTGGATGATGTCCGGTCAAAGCTTCAGTACGATTTTTTTTACATTGAAAACATGAGTCTGAAACTCGATCTGAAAATAATGGCAAACACGGTCTTCGTGATGCTGAGAATGAAAGGCGTATAGATGCAGAAGCGCATTCTTGTCATCATCCCGACATACAACGAAGCGGACAACATCACAAAGATAATTCCTGATGTGCTTGCGAACAGCAACGGGGAAAACGCATTCAACATACTTGTGGTGGATGACAATTCTCCGGACGGAACCGCAGACCTTGTGGAATCTATGAACAACCCCGCGGTGAACGTGATGAGGAGGGAAAAGAAGCTCGGGCTTGGCACGGCCTATGTTGCGGGATTCAGATATGCGATTGAAAGAGGATACGATGTTGTGTTTGAAATGGACGCAGACTTTTCGCATGACCCGAAGTATCTCAAAGACTTCATCGCAAAGATTGATGAAGGATATGATATGGTGATCGGCTCAAGATATGTGAACGGGATCTCTGTGCTCAACTGGCCTCTCAGCCGGCTCATACTCAGCTACATGGCCTCCGTTTATACAAGGACGGTCACAGGGCTGAAGGTCAAGGATACTACGGCGGGATTCATGTGCTACAAGGTATGCGCACTGAAGCAGATCAATCTTGATGAAGTGAAATCCAACGGCTACTCATTTCAGATAGAGATGAAGTTCAAATTCTACAAGAAGGGATTTAAGATCGTTGAAGTGCCGATACTTTTCATTGACAGGCGCGAAGGGGAGTCTAAAATGTCAAGGAAGGTTGTTTATGAAGCATACTTTATGGTCTGGAAACTAAAGCTGAAGTCTGTCTTCGGCAAGTTATAACAGCAAACATAATCCTCTTCCTTTCCTGAATTCAAAGTCCTTCATATTAGCCGGCATCATTCTTCTTTACCTTATCTTTGTTGTCAAAGTCGGATATGTTGCCGACGATGCATTCATAAGCTACAGGTATGCAGATAATTTGGCGGCAGGCAAAGGCCTTGTTTACAATGAAGGCGATGTGATAGAAGGATACACAAACTTTCTGTGGGTGGTGATAATGGCCGGATTTTCGGGAGCCGGCGCCGACCTGCTCACTTCTGCAAGGGCAATCTCAATCTCTTGCGGAGTGCTGATCATCATTGCGGCATATCTTATTTCTGTCAGGCATTTCAGACTGACCGGAATATCATCATTTGCCGCACCGTTTCTGATTGCATTGAATCCGGGATTTGTGATCTGGAGCTACTCAGGGATGGAGACTGTTTTCTTTTCACTGCTTGTCCTTGCAGGAGTAATGTGCGTATTCATGTTTGAAGATACTCTCAACTATAAATACGCGGTTATGATGTCTGTGGCATTTATGTTCGCATCGCTTACGAGACCCGAAGGAGTAATGTATTTCATGATAAGCATTGTATTTCTGTATGTTTTCTCGGGCAGGGATCCTGTCAGTCAGTCGCAGAGAATGAGTAAAATAGTTTTGCCCTTGCTGATATTTGCCGTCCCATACGGCATTTACTTCCTCTGGAGATGGGATCACTTCGGCCATTTTTTCCCCAACACATTTTACGCCAAGACGGGTTTTGAAAATCAGCAGTTAACAGGGCTGTATTACTGCTACAAGTTTGTAAGGGACAGTATGGCCGGAGGTTTTATTCTCGTATTGCCGGTATATGCCGCTTTTCATTTCCGTCAGAATCCAAAAGTGAAGTATATAAGCGCCGTCATATTGATCCACATTCTTTATCTTGTAATGATAGGAGGAGACATGCTCCCTGTTCAGAGGTTCTTTGTGCCGGTTATCACGTTCATATTTGTTCTTTCAGGCATCGGACTTGACAGACTCCTCGATTCATTGCAGGGCATACCGTTGATGAAGTGGCTGCTAATAATTGCAATGGCGGCATATCCTGTGAATGTACTGCTGGATTCCAGGTCTTTTCCGATGCTCGGACTTCGCAAAACACTGCTTTACTATGATGCGATGAAAATGGCCGGGTTATGGCTGAAGAGCAATGCAGAGCCCGGTGAAACGCTTGCGGTTGAATCTGCAGGCATAATGCCGTATTATTCCGGAATGAGATCATACGACAGACTCGGCCTGAATGATTATTACATCTCAAGGCACGGCAAGTACGGCAAGGGCGAAAGGGATAAATCGGACGAAGAGTATGTAAGAAAAGTTCTTAGGCCTGATTACATTGTTGATGCATTTCCTACTCTTGAAAAGCAAAGCAAGCCGGACATTACTGAAGATTCGGTCAGGTATGTTTATGAGAGCAGAGTTGTGGGCACGGGTACGCTTGAAGTGAGAACAGGTGTGGAAGAAACAGGTGACATTTACTTTAATTATTACAGGAAATCTTCTGCAGCAAAGGAATGAGAGAAAAAGTTGACATATCGGTAATCATAGTCAACTACAACGTCAGGGACCTTGTTGACAACTGCATATCATCCGTGCAAAAGGCCGCATCAGGTAATTTCACGGTTGAGATCTTCCTGGTTGACAACAATTCAATAGACGGCAGTGCAGATCATATCAGGTCAAAGTATCCCGATGTAGAGGTGATTGAAAATGATCAGAACATTGGATTCTCAAGGGCAAACAATATAGCGCTGAAGAGAGCTGAAGGAGAATATGTCCTCATACTCAATCCGGATACGCTTCTCGAAGAAGGCACATTCGAAAGAATGATCGGATTCTGCAGGGACCATCCGGATGCCGGAGCTGTAACTTCCAAGCTCATACTTGCAAACGGAAGGCTTGATTCTGCCTGCAGAAGGAGCTTCCCGACACCCGGTGTTGCCATTCCGAGGATACTGGGGCTCTCAAAATTATTTCCCAACAGCAAGACGCTCGCAAGATACAACCTTACTTATCTTGACGAGAATCTGACACACGAAGTGGATGCTATCTGCGGAGCTTTCATGTTCATCCCGAGAAAAGTATTTGAAAGATCAGGGTACTTTGATGAAGACTATTTCATGTACGGTGAAGACCTGGATCTTTGCTTTCAGATCCGAAAGAGCGGATACAAGATATATTACTATCCCGAAGTGACGACTATTCATTTCAAGGGGGAGAGCACAAGGAAGACTCACCTGTCGTATGTGAACAATTTCTACGGAGCAATGAGCATTTTTGTGCGCAAGAACCTGACGGGGTTTTCCAAGCTATTGTCGCCACTTCTTCAGGCCGGCATTATAATAAGATCATCAGCATCATATTCCAAGAGACTGCTGGGATATTTCCTGCTTCCTGTCATTGATGCAGTGCTTCTTTATGCCGCTTACATACTTGCAGTAAGGATCAGGTTCAACATCTTCCCGAACAAAGACTATCTTTTCATTATCACGGTTTATGTGATAGTATGGATCATACTGCTTGCCCTGTTCGGACTTTATACAAAGAAGAAAAGGCTTTCTCTTGCAAGGGCGTTCAACGCAGTGATTGCCGGCTTCTTCGTCAATTCATCCATAACATACTTCTTCAAGGAATATGCCTTCTCAAGGAGTGTAATACTTGCGTCCACAATACTTGCCGTTGTTTTCCTTCTGTCCTGGAGATGGGTGTATTCAATGTTCCTGTTCTTCAAGGAGAAGAATATCCTTCTTAACAAGATCAACCTGCTTGTGGTCGGAAGCGGCAAGCTGAGCCAGAACAGCGAAGATAAGCTCAACGCGAAATACAACATTCTCCGGTTTGCTGGAGAAAAGAAGAACAGGATCTTTGATCTTCAGGAGCAGATACAGATCAACAATGTGCATGAAGTGATATTCACCGATGAGAGCTTCTCGAATCAGCAGATACTTGACCTCATGTGGAGGTTCCGTAACAGAAACGTCAGGTTCAGGATCATTCCTTCAGACAAGGAGCTCATACTTTCAAAGCTTAATGCAAGCAGCATCGACGAGATCAATCTAATCGAAATTGAATATAATATTAACAATAAAATGAATATATTTTTGAAAAGAATAATGGATATAGCGCTCTCCGCGCCACTTCTGGCCACTGTCTATCCGGCAGTTCAACTGTACAGAAGCCTGGGCGGAAGGACGCTTTCCGGGCCCTTTTCAAAATTGCTGCTCCTGCCGCAGGTGTTCTCCGGCAAATACAGCCTGGTCGGTTATCCGGTTTGGCTTAAGAAAGAACATACGCAGTTCATCGGCAAGAAAGGGCTTACGGGACTCATACAACTGAATTATTATGACTCGATGAGTGAAGAAGAGATGCAAAACCTGAATTTCTTTTACGCGAAAAACCAATCAACCGCACTTGACATGGAGATACTTCTGAAGACATTCTTTCTGACCCTTAAAAACAACAGGAGCTGATATGGCCGTACAGACCACGCTTGATTTTGAACTTCCCATCATAGAGCTCGAGAAGAAGATCGAGGAAATGAGAAGCATGTCCTCAAGGTTTGACATTTCCGATGAGATCGGAATACTTGAAGACAAGGTCAACAAGCTCAGATCAGAAATATTCTCCAAGCTGACACCGTGGCAGATAGTTCAGCTTGCACGGCATCCCGAAAGGCCTTATTCACTCGACTACATTTACCTGATGACCGAGAACTTCATTGAGCTTCACGGTGACAGGCACTATGGCGACGACAAGGCGATTGTCGGCGGCTTCGCGGATATTGATGGACAGACAGTCATGATCATCGGACAGCAGAAAGGAAGAGACACGAAATCGAATCTGTACAGAAACTTCGGCATGCCTAATCCGGAGGGCTACAGGAAGGCGCTTCGCCTCATGAAGCTTGCGGAGAAGTTTGGCAAACCCGTGATCACACTCATAGATACGCCGGGAGCTTATCCGGGAATTGAGGCCGAAGAGCGCGGCCAGGCGGAAGCGATTGCGCGGAATCTGTTTGAAATGTCAAGACTTCAGGTACCTGTAATTGTGGCAATCATAGGTGAAGGTGCTTCAGGCGGGGCCCTTGGAATCGGTGTAGGGGACAGGGTGCTGATGCTGCAATACTGCTGGTACTCGGTGATATCACCGGAGTCATGTTCGTCAATTCTCTGGAGAAGCTGGGACTACAAGGAGCAGGCGGCACAAGCCCTGAAGCTCACATCAGAAGACATGCTGAAGCTCGGAATAATTGACAGGATTATTGAGGAGCCGCCGGGAGGAGCGCACAGAGACCATGACATGGCGGCAGAGTTGCTGAAACGTGCGCTCATCGAGGAGCTGAATCAGGTCTCAAAACTTAAGAAAGACAAACTGCTTGATATGAGGGTGAAGAAATTCGGCGAGATGGGATTTTGGAAAGACTGACTGCCAAATACGACAAAAGCTTAGGCACAAACGGCTTGCATACGGATGAAGTCAATTCCAGATTTCTGATCAAAGGCGGCAATCCGCTCAACGGCACGGTGAAAGTGAGCGGAGCCAAAAACTCAGCATCCAAACTGGTTGTTGCTTCACTTCTCTCAGACAAGAAGAGCATACTTCACAATTCACCGAACAGGATAAGCGACCTTATTCTGACAAATCAGATCTGCGGGTCACTTGGCAGCGAAATAAGAGTTGACCGGGATATACTCGAAATAACCACCGGTAACATTACTTCCAACAGCATTGACTGCGAACTTGGGAACAAGACACGCATAGCAATTCTTCTTGCCGGACCGCTTCTTCACAGGACAGGCAAGGCAATGATACCGGTACCGGGAGGATGCAGGATCGGGTCACGGCCTGTGAACTTTCACATTGATTCTCTCGAGAAACTGGGCTGTAAGGTGACGGTGAAGGAAGATTACTTTCTTCTTGAAGCGGACAAGCTGAAAGGCACAAACATAAGACTGGAGTATCCGAGCGTTGGCGCTACGGAGAACATCATAATTGCAAGCTCTCTTGCCAAAGGCAGAACAATCCTGACAAATGCGGCTGTTGAACCTGAGATACTGGATCTCATAAAGTTCCTCCAGAAGATGGGCGCCATAATTGAGATCAGCACTGACCGTAAGATCACTATTGAGGGTGTTGAGAAGCTTGACGGTGCGGAGCACTATGTAATACCGGACAGGAATCAGGCGGCTTCATTTGCCTGTGCCGGAATTGCATCCAAAGGCGATGTATTCATTGAGAATGCAGTGCAGGATGATCTGATCACTTTTCTCAACGCAGTCAGAAGGGTCGGCGGAAAGTATGAAGTGAAAGAAAACGGGATCCGGTTTTTCTATGAAGGAGAACTCAAGTCAATTGCAATTGAGACCAATGTGCATCCCGGATTCATGACAGACTGGCAGCAACCCTTTGTGATCCTGATGACGCAGGCAAACGGCATATCAATCGTGCATGAAACGGTTTATGAAGAAAGGTTCGGATATGTGAACGAGCTCAGGAAAATGGGAGCCGAGATCGAGCTTTACAATACATGTCTTGGAGGGTTGGAGTGCAGGTTCGCCAACACAAACTACTATCACAGCGCAGTCGTAAAAGGTCCGACGCCGTTTCATGGCGCCGAAATAAACGTGCCTGACCTGAGGGCAGGATTTTCATACCTTATTGCGGGTGTGATAGCGACGGGTGAATCGCTTGTGAACGGAGCAGTCTATATTGACAGGGGATACGAGAGCATTGATGAAAAGCTGAGAGGGCTTGGAGCTGAGATCAGGAGGATCTGATCTTTCTATGCGTTAATGAAAGTGTTTCATATCAAATGAGTTTCACAGCAACATATTTGTATAATCGAACTAAGCTAAACATCTGAAGAAAAAATGAACTCGAAAATTGAAGAACTGAGATCCAAACGTGAAGAGGCGATGCTTGGCGGCGGCGTAAAGAAAGTTGAGTCGCAGCACAAAAAAGGCAAACTTACAGCACGTGAGAGAATCAACCTGCTGCTTGACGAAGGCAGCTTCCACGAAACAGACATATTCGTAAGGCATCAGTCGCATGACTTTGACCTGGACAAGCAGAGATTTTACACTGACGGCGTCATAACAGGGACAGGCAAGATCGGCGGCAGGGATGTTTGCGTATTTTCACAGGACTTTACGATCTACGGCGGTTCGCTTGCCGAGTACCATGCAAAGAAGATCGTCAAGCTCATGGACCTTGCAATGAAGATCGGTGTTCCCGTGATAGGTATTAACGACAGCGGCGGTGCGAGAATACAGGAAGGGGTTGTTTCCCTCGGAGGATATGCCGACATCTTCCTCAGGAATACTCTGGCAAGCGGTGTTGTGCCTCAGATATCCATGATAGTCGGGCCTTGCGCGGGCGGCGCGGTTTATTCACCTGCAATCACCGACTTTGTTCTGATGGTTGACAAGATATCATACATGTTTGTGACAGGCCCGAATGTTGTAAAGGCAGTTACGCATGAAGAAGTGTCATTTGATGACCTGGGCGGTGCAAGGACGCACGCTGTGAAGAGCGGAGTCAGTCATTTCACCGCTGATAATGAAGCGGAAGCTTATGAGATGATAAGACAGCTGGTATCTTACATACCTCTCAACAACATGGATACTGCGCCTGTGTATGAATACAACAGCGGAGAGAAGGACCTTGCATTCCTTGATACATTCATTCCGGAAAATCCCAACAAACCTTATGACATAAAAGAAGTCATCAATGCATTGATAGACGAAGATTCATTTTTTGAAGTTCATAAGGAATATGCAGAGAACCTTGTGGTCGGATTCGGAAGGCTCAACGGCAGGAGCATCGGCATAGTTGCCAATCAGCCGCTTGTGCTTGCAGGCGTGCTTGACCTCAATTCATCCATCAAGGGCGCGAGGTTTGTGAGATTCTGCGACGCATTCAACATTCCTCTTCTTGTGCTTGAAGATGTACCCGGGTTTCTGCCGGGCACTGATCAGGAGTGGCGCGGAGTTATCAGGCACGGTGCAAAACTTCTGTATGCATTTTGCGAAGCGACCGTTCCGAAAGTGACCGTGATCCTGCGAAAGGCTTACGGAGGTGCATACGACGTTATGAACTCTAAACACGTAAGAGGGGATATCAATCTTGCATGGCCGACTGCGGAGATCGCAGTCATGGGTGCGCAAGGTGCGGCGGAAATTATTTTCAAGAAGGAAATAGATGCTTCGGAAGACAAGGTGAAGGCTCTTGCCGATAAGGTTGCGGAGTTCACTCAGAAGTTCGCCAATCCTTATCTCGCGGCCGAGAGGGGATTTATTGACGATGTGATAGAGCCGAGCCAAACGAGAAAGAAGCTTATTTACTACTTTGAACTGCTTGAGAACAAAGTTGATACAAATCCAAGAAAGAAACACGGCAACATTCCGCTGTAACAAGCGGCATCAGGCGGAAGAAATTCAATCTGAGAGCGGGGCATGACATTATGCTTCGCTCTCTTTCATTCACAAGGTGATCTGTTCAATGCTGATTTGCAGTTCTTCGGGAGGATCCAAAGCGCAAAGGAATGAGCGATGGCCTTCTCCAAGCGAAAGCTCATGCAAGACTGCAGATGGCTGAATGTTATTATTCATCATGAGCCTGAAATGTCCGTTGCTGTCCACAACCGAGAAATCGCTGAGCACCGTTGACAGCCCCGTTCCTGCCGCCTTCACATAAGCTTCTTTTGCGCTCCATACACGAAAGAAGTTTTCTTTCAGCACTTCTTTGTCACTTAATCCTGACAGATATTGGTTCTCCGCATCCGAAAAAAATCTAAGCGACAGTCCGCTGATGTCATCAATTTCCCTGATGCATTCGGAATCAAGGCCGATTTCTATCGTATGCGAGAATGCCACGGCAGTAACATTGCCGGAGTGCGTAATGCTGAACTTGAGGGGCTGATTGCTGAACAGCGGTTTTCCGTGAGGATTGAATGAGATCATCATCTCATTTGGATCTGCTTCAAGAAGTCTTGATGCGTGTTTCTTCAGGATCGATCTTCCGTGAAGGAACCTCAGCCTGTCAGCATCAAACCTGAACCTGCGGTATCTTTCTTTCTCAGACTCATCAAGCAGGCCTGCAGAGTCTTCAGGACTTTCCAAAGGGCGGGAAATATCCGAGCACAGAATTTGTATCTCATTGCTCAGGAGCGGCATCGTTCAGGCGTTTTCAACACTCTTGCGGGAGGCAACAGTGTTTGACGCTCCGTTGGATCTGCCGCGTGATTCGATCTCTTTATGAGTCTTCTCCAGCACAAAATTCAGCTTCTCGGCAAAGTCGCGGATCTTCGGCTCCCTAACAATAGTCTTATGATCAGTATCAGGAACGACGTATGTCTCAAACCCGCCGCCGGCCAGCTCCTCCCAACCCTTTCTGAATTCCGGTTTGAATGTTGCGCATTCTATCAAGGTGATCCTGCCCGGATACTTTTTGGCAACGTACCTGTCCTGTGCCGCAAAATGCAAAAGCATGATCCTGTTGTAGAGCTTCTTTTTCTCACTGCTGAAAGTGTACTTCAGCTTGTTCTTGATCTTCCATGTCGCTTTGCCAATCTTATTGCCCGCATAGTTATTTACTACATGCCAGAAATCTCCCGATTTCATATGCGCAAGTGAACTCTTCACAAAATGGTTAAAGTCTCTCTTTGGAGGCACATAGGCCTTTGGCATTTCGCGGAAAGGAGGCCATGTGTCGAAGATCGCAAGCAATGCCACTTCCTGCCCCTGCCTCATGAATTGCTGTGCCATTTCAAACACCACTCTGCCGCCGAAACATCTTCCGCCTATGAGATAAGGCCCGTCGGGCTGAAGTGTCCTTATCTCTTTCACATAATGCTCCGCCATTTCTTCAACATTGTCATGAGGCGGCTCTTTGCCGTCGAGCCCTACCGATTCAAGCACATAGAACGGCTGGTCTTCATTAACATACTTAACAAGCGCCTGAAAATGCAGTGCGGTGCCTGCTCCCGGCGGTACGCAGAAGAACGGAAGGCGGGAGCCTCCGGGCTTCACTGCGACAAGTGATTTCCATGTCGGCCGCCACCCTTCTGTCATAAGTATTTGCGAAAGCTGTTCAATTGTGGGGTGTGCAAACAATGTTGAGATCGCAAGCTTCTTGCCGGTAAGCTTCTCGATGTAACCAAACAATCTGAGAGCAAGAAGCGAGTGTCCGCCGAGGTCAAAGAAGTTGTCGCTTATCCCGATATTCTTTACGCCGAGAACTTTTTCCCAGATCCTTACCAACTGCAGTTGAAGTTCAGTCTTCGGCTCTTTGTATCCGTCAGTTCCGCCGGCAGTCTGCCTTTCGGGTTCAGGAAGTGATCGCAGGTCAACCTTTCCGCTCGGAAGAAGCGGCATCTCATTCAGAAACACATAATCAGCCGGAAGCATGAAGTCAGGCAATGATTCAGACAGAAGCGATTTGAGTTCAGATGCTGTGCACTCTTCTCCTGGCTTCAGCACGGCATAAGCTGCAAGACGCTTTTCTCCGGAAGGAGTGTCTCTTATCACAACGGCTGATGTGCTCACTTTACTTATGCCGTTGAGCACTGATTCAATTTCACCGAGCTCAATTCTGTAACCGCGGTATTTGATCTGATTGTCGGCGCGGCCAAGAAACTCAATGTTACCGTCGGGAAGATATCTGGCAATGTCGCCCGTATTGTAAATCCTGTCAGATCCTGAACTGCTGAACGGATCGCGAATGAACTTCTCACCCGTGAGCTCCGGCTTCCTGTTGTATCCGCGGGCTACCTGTATTCCGCCAATGTAAAGAACGCCGTTCACTCCGGGCGGTACAGGCTTCATTGCAGAATTGAGAATATGGATCTTTGTATTGTAAACGGGCCTGCCTATCGGCGCATTGTAAACCCAATGATCGGGATCACCTTCAAGCGTGTAAGCGGTTACAACGTGCGCCTCGGTCGGGCCGTACTGATTTGTGAATGTGCAATCGGGAAGTCCCTTAAAGAG
This sequence comes from uncultured Ignavibacteriaceae bacterium, assembly GCA_964615795.1. Lineage (GTDB taxonomy): Bacteria > Bacteroidota > Ignavibacteria > Tepidaquicellales > Tepidaquicellaceae > JADJAH01. Next base: position 18,276 of record CAZTQR010000005.1, on the reverse strand, counting down.
AGCTTTAATTGCATTTGTATTTTGAAGCTGTTCACCCGCCGTCATCACTTCGCGCAGGTAGAGCATCTTGTCCTTTGCTGAAGAGTGAAGTTCGGCGATCTCCTGAAGTGCAATGAAGGGGAGGAACAACCTTTGAACTTTCCTTGTCCTGAGTGTCTCGAGCACGATTGAGAGGTCTTTTCTTTCTTCCTCCCTGAGTATCACGAGCTTCCCGCCCGTCAGAAGGGTGGAAAATATTTCCTGGAACGCAACATCAAAGCTGAGCGTGGTGAACTGAAGGGTAGTGAGCCCCCGCTCAAACTTTTGTCCGTTCATTTGCCAGTTGAGCAGATTGACGAGCGCAAGATTGTGCATGATCACGCCTTTAGGCCTTCCCGTCGATCCGGAAGTGTAGATCATGTATGCCGCGCTTGCAGGAGACGGGCTTATTGCCGGAGACCCGGTGCCATGAGACTCAAGTTCCCCGGTGATCTCATCCACATAAATGAACTTCACGCTCTCACGGCCGGGTAGTTTGCCGGAGTCTGAGCGCTTCGTCAGCACGAACTTCACTCCGGAGTCTTCCATCATGTATTCAATGCGGTCCGCCGGATAAGATTTGTCGAGCGGAAGATAGGCCGCGCCTGCCTTGAATATCGCGATCAGCGCTATTATCATCTCAGGTGAGCGCTCAATGCTTATCCCTACGAATGAATCCTCAGTTACGCCGAGAGACACAAGATAATTTGCCAGACTGTTCGATCTTTCATTCAGTTCTTTATAAGTAACTGACTGAGAGCCGAACTCAAGCGCTGTCGCGTCGCCGAATCCGGAAGTGAGTGATTCGTAAAGAGCTTTGACGGAGTATTCGTCCGGTATGTCTGCGGTGGTGGAATTCCATTCATTGATGATCCTCTCTGTCATCTGCGGAGTGAGCATTGTAATATCGCCGACCTTCTTTGTGCTTTCGGCGATGATCGAGCTAAGCGTGCCGACAAGAGAGTTCAGCACTCCTTCCACAAAATCATGCGAGAAGACATTTTCATCATAAGCGATCGTCAGCTTCAGCCGTTTTCCGGGCGCAATAAGAAGGGCAATCGGAAAGTTCGTTTTCTCGAATGCCGAAATGTGCGCAATCTTTACCGGAGAGGAAGCATCTTCCAAAGCCGGATCGCTCGGGTAGTTCTCAAATACCAGTATGTTGTCAAAGAGCCGGGTGTTTCCTGGAAGCGGGCTCCATGACTGAATATCCGCGAGCGAGCTGTAGGAGAATTGTTCGCGCTCGGCAAACTTGTCCTGTATTGACTTCAGCCATGCTGTTACGGCTTCTTCATTATTTATCCTGATCCTTACCGGAAGAGTATTAATGAATAACCCCACCATTCTTTCAACCTCAGGCAATGCGGGAGGCCTTCCCGAGATCGTGCCGCCGAAGATCACATCGCTTTCGCCTGAATAGGCGGAGATAACGTATGCCCATGCCGCCTGAATGAGAGTGCTGAGCGTGATCTGATTCTTTCTTGCAAACTCGGCAAGCAAAGATGATTGTTCTTCGGAAAGATATTCAATCCCTTCATGCGTGCCGATGGACTCGAGCTGATCCTTGCCGCCCGTGATGCCTTTGAAGCGCGAAGGTGATGAAAAGCCGGACAGCTCTTTCTTCCAGAAGTTCTCAGCCGCCTGTTTGTCCTGCTTTGAGAGCCATGCTATGTAGCTCTTGTAGGGAACGGGTTTGGGAAGCTGAGGTTCACTGCCCTCAAGCAAAGCCCTGTAAACTCTGATCACTTCTCCGATTATCACCGGATAGCTCCAGCCGTCCATGAGTATGTGGTGGAATGTCCACAGCAGTCTGTGCCTTTCTTCAGAAAGCCTGATCAGGACAAACCTCATGACAGGGGACTTCTCCATATCGAAGGTGTTCTTCCTGTCTTCCAGCCTAAGCGCTGTGAACTTGTCTTCAGCGTCGTCCATCTTCATTCCGGACCAGTCCTCATCTCTCCAGTTCAGTTGTGATTCCTTCTCTACTATCTGAACAGGTTTCTGAATTCCTTTCCATCGGAATGAAGATCTCAGCGCCTGATGCCGCGAAACAACTTCAGACCATGCCTGCCTGAACTTTGCGGAATCTATCCTGCCCTCAAGGTCAAGGCAGAATTGTTCTATGTAAGCGTCTGAGCCCTCGTTGTACAGCGTGTGGAAAAGCATACCCTGCTGCATCGGAGTAAGCTCAAGAATGTCCTCTATGTTCTTTTTTGTATCGGTGCTCATTTGTTGTTCAGTTCAGCTCTGATAACAGATTGTCAAGTTCCTGCTGATCAAGTCCGGAAGCGGTAAAATCGGATGCGGTGTATGTAGTGCCTCCTGCGTTTGTGCAGTGTTCAATGATCTCCTTAAGCGATTCAATGTAATTCCGGGAAAACTCTGCGGCCGCGGCTTCTGCAATGCTGAGCGACGGATAGTCAATGTCCAGTATGAACTTCGAAGATGCAACCATTGAATTCATTTCGATGGCATGTTGCCGCAATTCATCTTCGCCGGTATGCAGTTTAAGTGAGTCATGTGAGAATTTCCACCCCTCGGCTATTTCGTCCTTGAACTGACCGAGGTAATTGAATACGATCTTCGGATCTGTTTCCCTCACTTTTGAAACGCCGCTGTTCATGTGCCTCAGCATTCCGTAAGTTATGCCGGCAGGGGAGTGCCTGCTCAGTGTTTCTTTTACTGACTTTATTGTTTCCTCCACCCCCGAAGTCACGTTTAATTTTACGGGATAGATAGAAGTAAACCATCCTATCGTATTTGAGATATCGGCATCCTCAGCCATGTCATCTCTTCCGTGTCCTTCAAGATCAATCGCCAGCGAATGCTCTCCGGTTGATTTTCCGAATGCCAGGACAAGCGCAGATATCAGCAGGTCGTTGATGCCGGTGTTATATGCCCTGTTTGCGTCATTCAGAAGTCGCCTTGTACTTTCTTCATCAAGTTCAGCCGTTATCCTTGCAGAGTTTGAATAAGTGTTTGAGGAAAGATCGTTTCCTGTGAGCGCGCCAGTACTGCTGTCATCCGTAACCGCATTCCACAAAGGTATGTGAATATCTGCTTTCCCTTCTCTTGCATAAGCGCTGAGCATTGAAGTCCATTCGCGGAATGATGTGCCCTTTTGTGCGGGCCGGATCTCCTTTCCTGTAACTGCGGTTTTGTATGCGTCAATAAAGTCCTCAAGAAAGATCCTCCATGAAACTCCGTCTATGCATACGTGATGAACATTGAAAAGAATTCTGTCACTGCCTCCGGGCATTCTGAAGCAGGCGGCATTGAGGAGTCTTCCTGAGGACAGGTCAATAAGCGTGTTCAGTCTGTCCCTTTCTCCGGTAAGAGATTCTTCAGCAGTGACAGAGTCAAGTCCGCTGAAGTCAAACTCCGCAAAAGATATTCCGGGTGTTTCGCGCGGAATAAATGCCTTACCGTTCTCACTGAGTTTCATTCTCAAAAGGTCGTGCCTCTCCAAAACAAATTCCAATGCTTTCGACAGTGACTCAATATCAAGGCCTTTGGGTGCTGATATCAGAAGCGAGTGGTTGTAATGTGAACGGTTCTTCATTTTCTTTGTGAGAAACCTCTCCTGGACGGGCGAAAGCACAAGATCTCCGTAAGGCTCCATGCCTGAGCCCGATGCTGAAGTTCCCTGCGCTTCGCTTGCGAGTTCTGCGATCGTTTGGTGAGAGAACACCTGCTTAGGCGTTATCCGTATGCCCTCTTTCGCGGCCCTTGAAATGATCTGTATGCTCAGTATCGAATCCCCTCCCAGTTCGAAGAAATTATCGTCCGCACCTATTCCCTTCACACCGAGAACTTCTTCCCAGATCTTAAGAAGTTTCTCTTCAACTGCACCCTTTGCTTCCCTGAACTCCGACTGCCTGGAAATGCCCGTTTCGGGGTCAGGTAAGTTCTTCCGGTCAATCTTACCGTTGGGCAGAACCGGGAATGCTTCAAGCAAAATGAAGTGTCCCGGCACCATATACTCAGGAAGGAACTTTCTCAATCCGCTCTTCAAATCCCGTGCGGTGTCTTCTTTCGCTTCCGAAGGAATTATGTATGCCGCAAGTATGTCGCGGCCTGCACTATCTTTCCGAATATCAACGTACGCATCCTTCACGCCGTGCATCTTCCTGAGACGGGCTTCAATCTCGCCCAGCTCTATCCTGAATCCTCTGAACTTGACCTGATGATCAATTCTTCCGAGATATTCGAGCAGACCCTCTCTGTTGAATTTTGCTTTGTCGCCGGTCCTGTAGAGTTTTCCGCTGGTGTGCAGAATATTGTCCTCTGTAAACTTCTCATCGGTGAGCCCGGGATTGTTGAGATAGCCAAGCGCTATGCCTTCACCTCCAAGCAGTAATTCTCCCGCGAGTCCGGGCGGCTGGATCTGCAGCGTTTTGTCAACCACGACAGCTTTCATATTGCTGATCGGAGTTCCGATAGGGATCGTCTTTGGTACGTTGCCGCGCATGCATTCATAGAACGTTGAGTCAATTGCCGCTTCAGTGGGGCCGTAAAGATTTACAAGCCGTGAAGGCAATTTAGCAAACACAGAGTCGGCAAGGTCCTTCGTGAGCGCTTCACCGCCGCTGAACACAAACTTCAGCGAATTGCATGAGGTTACTGCAGGTTCGTCAATGAATAACTTCAGCAATGAAGGTACGAACTGAATATGCGTTATTCCCGCTTCAGCCGTTAGCTTCACGAGATAGTCAGTATCCATGTGGCCCTCGGGCTTTGCAAGTACAAGCCTTCCGCCGTTGAGCAGGGGGAGATAGAATTCCCAGACGGATGCATCGAAACTGTATGGTGTCTTTTGCAGAACGCTGTCTGCGGATGTGAACTCTGCCGCCTCTTTCATCCACAGCATGTGATTTGCGAGAGCTCTGTGCGGCACCGCAACACCCTTGGGCTGTCCTGTGGAACCTGAGGTATAGATAACGTATGCGGGATCTTCTGCAGTCCTGCCGTCAGGTCCGGAAAAGTTTTCATAAGGAAGAGTATCAAATTCATCAGTAAACAGAATAGCGTCATTCTGTTTCCCGAATGATCCGAACTTCTTTTGTGTGATAAGCACTTGTGCGTTTGAATTGCTTATCATGTAGTCAATTCTGTCGGAAGGATAATCAGGATCAACGGGAATGTATGCGCCGCCTGCCTTGAGAACGGCAAGCATTGAGATCACCATTTCCGGAGACCTCTCTACGCAAATTGCCGCAAATGACCCTCTGCCAAATCCCATTGAGCCAAGTTTCGAAGCAAGCGCATCTGACCTGCGGTTCAGAAATTCAAAGTTCAGTTTATTCCCTTCAAATTCTACTGCAATGTTTCCGGGAAACTTCTGCACAGCTTTCTCAAACATCCTGTCTATGAGGTCAATGCCCCGGAATTCCTTTGCAGTATTGTTCCACTTGTTCAATATCAGATCACATTCATCCTTTGTGGCCAGACTCAATTTTGAAATGCTCTTTCCCGCGTCTTCTGCAATCTGATTCAGCATGCAAAGAAAATGATCGGCCATTTCTTCAACCGTCTTCCTGTCGAACAGATCAGTGTTGTATTTGAACGCCCCCGAGAAGACTTCGCTTCCTTCGGCAAACTCTGCCGTGATATCAAACTGTCCTTCCTGCTGTCTGATGTGATAAGGCCTGAGCTTCATGCCGGCCCAGTCTATCACGGCCTTGCCGTTGCCGGGAACAATGAGTTCCTGAAGCGGGGCATCGCCCTGCATTCTCTGCAGTCCGAAGAAGGTCTGAAAGACCGGGCTCCGCGACGGGTCTCTCCCGTGCATAAGTTTGTCAACTATCACCTGAAACGGAATGTCCTGATTGTCAATTGCATTGAGGATCTTCTTCTTTATTGATGACAGCGCTTCGGAAAAGCTCATCTCGCCTGAAAGGCGGACACGTATTGAAAGGGGATTGATGAAGTATCCCATTACATTCTCAAAACCGGGAAAACCTCTTCCCGCCGCCGGTATTCCTGTCAGCACTTCATCGTTGTCAGTGTGCTTGCGGAGAAAGATCAGGTAACAGGTAAGAAGAGTCGCAAACATTGTAGCCCCGTGTTCTTTTGCAACCGTCTTCAGTTTGTCTGCAAGCTCTCCTTCAATTTCAAAGTAAACGGTGTCGCCGCTGAATGTCTGATTCGGCTGTCTCGGCCTGTCGAAAGGAAGGTCAAGGTCGGGAAGCCGGCCTTCGAGTTCAGACAGCCAGTAGTCAGTCTGCTGTTTGGCTGTACTGCCCTGAACAAATTCTTCCTGCAGTTTGACAAAATCGTGATAGTAATTTTCCGCAGGCAGAAGATTGTCCGGCGCTCCTGTCAGCTCGGATTGATAAAGCTTTGCAAGTTCGTCAAGCATTATCTCAAAGGATCTTCCGTCATTTGAGATGTGATGAAGGTTAATTAGCAATACATGATCTTCTGTTCCTCGTGAGAACAGATATGCCCGCAATACTTTTCCGTTCTCAAGGTCAAACGGCTCGCGGCTCTTTTCTATAACCTGACCCTTCAGTTCATCTTCGCCTGCGCCTGACAAATCAACAAGTGTGAACGAGACTTCCATATAGCCGTGAACTGTCTGAACGGGTTTGCCGTCATCGAGCCTGTAACTTGTCCGCAGAACAGTATGTCTGTTCACCAGCCTCTGCAAGGCCTTTCTCAGTGCATCCGGGTCAATCTTTGAAATGATCCTTGCGGAGAATGATACATTGTATGCGGGGCTTTCAGGGCTGTTGAGATAAAGAAAGTACAGCGCCTTCTGTCCGTAAGTCATCGGGTAAACCGCACTCTCCCTGTTGGCTTTTTCCAGAAGCTGTTTCTTGAGAAATTCCAGCTTTTCGGCGGCAGATAATCCAAGTTGTCCTTTGTCAATGCTCAGCGGCATATCAGTTCATCTCCTTGAGCAGTTTGTCAAGTTCCTCTTCAGAGAGTTCGTCAAGGTTTGCAAGAAGGTCTCGTGCCTTGTCGCTTTCTGTCGGCGCCTTGGGCGCGGCTTCTTCTTTCGGCGTGCTCAGTCCGGATTTGCTCATGAGGGCCGGTATCTGCTCCTTCAGTTCTTCCGAGAGCCTGTTAATGTCAGTCTCTTCCATATATCTTACGAGATTCAGATTAACGCCGAGTTCAAGATTGACTCTGTTCTTAAGTTCGATCGCCATAAGCGAGTCGAGCCCCATACTGCTCAGCGGAATGTCCGGCTCTATGTCTTCCGGCTCAAGTCCCATGATCGAGGAGATGAGGTTTCTGAAATAGTCCTGAAGCAATGCAGACTGGTCTTTCACTTCGGTATGTGAAAGCTTTTCTGCGAGACTTTCCTTTGCGCTTTTCTTTACGGATGATGTGCCGTCGCCGGATTCTTCCGTTGTCAGCTCGCAGGTCAGTGAATTGCTGACCGCGGCATTGTATTTGCTCCAGTTCACTTTGAATACACCCAACTGCGGCACGTTTGAGTCAAACACTTTTCGAAGTGCATCAATGCCCTCGCCGGGAGAGATCGTCTCAATGCCGGATATCTTCTCCTGCCTGTCGGCTCCACGCTCAGCGGCCGAGCCTATCTCGGACCAGACTCCCCAGTTGATGCTCATGGAGTTCAGCCCCTTCGATTGTATGTAACGGCTCAGAGAGTCGAGGAATGCGTTTGCGGCAGAGTGGTTCGATTGCCCCGCTGAACCGAGTACTGCGGCAATTGAAGAATACATCACGAAGAACTGCAGGCCGGATTTTTTTGTGCGGTCATAAAGCATGAGAGCTGATTTCACTTTCGGACCGAACACGTTCCTGAATTTTTCTGCGGACTGATTCATCACCACCGCGTCGTCAAGTAGTCCGGCTGAGTGAATGATGCCTTTGATCTTAACGCCGCCTTCTTCGGCAATGTCGAAAATGTCTTCGATATCCTCCGGTTTGCTCACATCAGCCTTGACAGTAAATACACGGACCCGCCTCTCTGCAAGCTCCCGTTTCAGCGTTTCGGCCTCCGGAGATGTTCCGCGCCTTCCGGCAAGTATTATGTTCTTCGCCCCGAGGTCTGCAAGCATTCTTGCAGTCAGAAGTCCGATGCCGCTGAATCCTCCTGTCACCAGATAAGCGAAGTTCTTCTTTGGATAGAAGTTGTGCCTTCCGGCCGGCGCTGACTTTTCAATTCGCGCCTCCATTTTCTTTCCGTTTCTGAATGCGGTGAATTTCTCACTGTCCTCGGAAAGCATCTCGTGCAGTACAAATGCCTTGTCAGTCTCATCATCGGTATCGGCAATTCTTGTCCTTAGTTCCGGATGTTCAAGGTCTATCACTTTGCACATGCCCCACAGCGGAGACGCATACAGTCCTTCAAAGCTGTCACCATCTGCGGCGCCGATTGCATTGCGGGTAATGACTCTCAACTCGGCCGGTACACCGGTTTCCTTCATGCATTTGGTGATATTGAGAAGCGCGGAAGAAGTTCTCAAAGCTTCTTCGTAAGTCTCTTCTCCGATGCCCGTATTCCTGTTGCCCGCTATGTAAACAACGCACAGCGAACCCGCGCCAACAATTGCATCTTCATCAAAAAGTTCTTTAACTCCTTCCGGTGAACTAAGCTGAGTTGTGAATTCAGTGTCACTGATCCTTGCGAATACTTCTGAATCCTCAGCTGTGACTGTCTCGCCAAATACACCGGCAATCTCTTCCGCCGGTCGCGTATGCTGTACGCCATCCGATATGATGACGTTCACTCTTCTTCTTTGTTCGGCATTCACATTGTCCCTCTGAGCGACTATCACATTCTGTCCGGAACAGACATTTCCTTCCTCATCTTCATGAGCAAGTGAGGTGAAATTCTCAAATCCCGAATTCTCAATTACCTTTTTCCATTGCTGAACCGTTAGAAGAGGATGGCCTTGTCTTACGTTGTCTGCGAATCTCCACCAGCCTTCCGTCATTCCGAATGTAAGATCAATCCATGCACGCTTCTCTGTTGCTTCGTTAAGTATCAGGGTTCCTCCCTTTCTAAGAAGCCTTCTGATATGCGCTATGCTTTCCTTCAGGTCCCTGACCGCATGTATGACGTTGGAAGCAATGATCACATCAAAGCTCTCGTCTGCAAATCCCTGTGAGGCCGGATCCTTTTCTATGTCGAGGGTTTTGAATTCAACATCGCTTCTGTCCTTCAGGAGTTCCCTTGCTTTTTCAAAAAAAGAAGGTGAAATGTCGGTGAACACATATTCAGTTTTCGACGGCCTCAGGTCTTTGAGCGCATATATGCTTGTGCTTCCTGTGCCTGCGCCGAGTTCAAGCACTCTGAGCTTTCTGCCGCTGATGAGGGATCTCTGAATGTTGCTGAGTGTCTTTGAAATGATCCTGTTCATCACTTCAAATCCGGGCGAGTGCCTGTAAATATTTCCCGCCGCAGTAAAGTCGCCGCCGGGAAAAAGTACTTCCAATGCATCAGCCCTTTCTGTGAATACTTCATTCAGTCTCCTGCCGCACTGAATTACAAATGCGCGCTCATGCCTTGCCGGATCGTCGCCTGCGGTATCATTCATTCCCGGAGCATTCTCGAGAACTGCAACGGCATCCTCGCTGAAACTCACCATTCCGTCTGATACAACAGCGAGCTCCTTCTCTTCAAGTATTTCAAGCAGTCTGGTGAAAAGCTTTTCGTGTTTCGGTGATACTCCGGTTTTGACTTTGAGTTCGTCTATGCCGTATTTCGATCCGCTGTTAACAGCAATGCCGGAAGAGCGGATCGCGTCCAGAATGAAGTAAGCTGTTATCTCATCAAGCTTGTGTACCGAATCGGCATAAGCCAATAAAGACTTGAAGTCTGCCGTATGTTTCAGGACCTTCTCAATGTCCTTGCCTGCAGGCACTGCTTTGTGCGGATCAAATGTAAGCTTCTTCACTTTGCTTTCAGGCGACTGCTTCCATACGATCTTATAAAACATATCACTCTTGCCGTCTTCCATTCCCGGGAAGTTCTCTCTTGAAACTTCCGTAAGCCTGAGTTTCCTGACCTCAGCGCAAAGCGTGCCGTCTGCGTCCGTTATATTAATGTCGTAAAGTCCTGCTCCGGGCTTGGATGCGCCCGCCAAAGATTCAGCCGTGACGGTAATCTCTCCTGAAGGGATCCTGTGGAAAGTGATGCCTGCAATTGAAGAGGGGACATACACTGCTTTTCTCTCACGAAGCAGTCCGGCAAGTGCGGCCTGAAATGCCATGTCCAGTAAAGCAGGATGGAGATGATATCCGTCGGCTCCCTCTCCTTCTTTCAGAACAGCAGTAGCATTAACTACATGCTTCTCAATGCGGATACTCTTTATGTTTTCAAATGCTCCGGTATAGTCTATACCTTCGCTTCTTGCGGTAAGATAAAATTCATTAGTGTCAATTGACTTGCCTTTGCCCGTTTCTGTTTTTGCCGCAGCTTTCTTTGACTTAACACCCGAAATTGATCTTGCTTTTGCCGTTGCATGAAGTGTCCAGCTTCCGCTTGCGTTCAGAGATGAAATCCCTATCTCACCTTTGCCCTTGTCTGTTTGTGTGAATATTGTCTGAATGCTGACCGGCTTGTCTTCGTCAAAGAAAAGGGCTTCATGAAATTTGAGCGATTCCAGCTTTATGCCGCTGTCACCGAATGCTTCTGATGCCGCGGCAAGCATGAGTTCCGCAAACCCTGCTCCGGGAAAAACGGTCTTGCCGAAAACCTTGTGTCCGCTAAGGTAAGACGGTTCATTGGCGCTGATCCTGCTGTTGAATATGCTGAACTTTTTCGAAGATGTATTTGCCCTGCTTCCGAGCAGAACGCTTCCGGAAGGAATGCCGTCACCAAATGAAACTCCGCCTTCAGCAACGCGGTCCGCGATCCAGTAGCTCTGTCTCTGAAACGGATAATGCGGAAGCGAGATCTTCGCTCCGCTGTATTCGCTGTGATATCCATTCCAGTTTATTTCTGCACCATCTGCAAACAGCCTTGCAAGCCCTTCGTTAAGTGTCTGCCATGAAGTGAAATTCTTCTTGAAGCTTGGTATCCACGCAAGTTCTGCCGATGTCAGAGTTTCCTGTGCCATGCTGAGAGAAGTCGGCTTCGGACCGAGGTCTATGAAATGAGTGCATCCGCTGGCCGAGCAGGCTTTGATGCTTCCGGAAAAATCCACGGGCGAGAGTATGTGCTCGCACCAGTAATCTGCTTTCGCGATCCGGTCATTTGTGATCTCTGCGGTCATGTTTGACACTACCGGAATGGTTGCCTTTATGTACTTCACGCTTTGGCAAACTTTCCTGAATTCATCTATCATCGGTTTCATCATTGGAGAGTGTGAAGCTATTGACACATTGATCTTCCTGTATTCAATCTGCTCCCTGTCGAGCTTCTCAACGATCTTCCTTACCGCTTCCGCATCTCCGGAGATCACAGTCTTTACGGGACTGTTGATCGAACCGATTGACACTCTGTCTTCAAATCCTTCAAGCATCTTTCTTGTCGAGGCAGTATCCGCAAACACCGTGTACATTTCGCCGTCACCCGTCATCTCTTCCATGAGCCTGCCTCTTTCCGCAACCAGCTTGAGGCCGTCCTCAAGGCTGAAAACGCCGGCAAGGCAAGCGGCAACATACTCTCCGGCGCTGTGCCCCATCATTACCGCAGGAACAATTCCCCATGACATCCAAAGCCTTCCCAAAGCATACTCAATCGCAAACAAGGCCGGCTGTGTGTAACGTGTCCTGTCAAGCGCACCTGAGCTTGCCTCCGATTCGTCAAACAGCACTTCAAGAAGTGAAATGGGAAGATAGCTCTTGAGTATTTCGTTGCACTTATTGATGTCGTCTCTGAAGGAAGGTACAGTGTCATAAAGCTCCTTTCCCATGCCGGTGTACTGTGCTCCCTGGCCTGGAAAGAGGAATACAGTCTTTGGCGACTTGCCGGGCTTCGCAATACCCTTCACGGCATTTGTAAGGGATTCACTGTCTGCATGCCTTCTTAGCGCGCGCAGAATATCTTCCGAAGTACTTCCTGTTACAGCAAGCCTGTGGCTCATCGCTTCCCGGCCTGTGTTGGCCGAGTAAGAGATGTCGTCAAGCGATACACCGGGATTGAGCTCCATGAATCTCACGTACTCCGATGCCAGCCGGTCAAGCGCACTTTCGCTTGCGGCTGAGAGCGTTACCACGCTTTCCGGACGCGAAGGTTTCTTTTGCACAGAAATTGGGTCCGGCGCCGGTGACAGAATTACGTGAGCGTTTGTGCCGCCGAAACCGAATGAGCTTATTCCCGCATATCTGATCTTTCCTTCCGTGTGTGTGTCATCCGTTGCAACTCTGACGGGGAGGTCATTGAGCAGTATCTCGGAATTCAGTTTTGTGTAGTTGATCTGTCTCGGGATTGAGCCGTAATGAAATCCCAAAGCAGTCTTGATCACCCCGGCAATTCCGGCGGCGGCCTCAAGGTGTCCTATGTTTGTCTTTACAGAACCTATCCTGAGCGGCGCAGATTTTCTTGAAGCGGCATTCAGGGCTTCTGTAATGGAGTTGACCTCAATAGGGTCACCGAGCGGCGTTCCTGTTCCGTGTGCTTCCACATAACCTATTTCATCTGCCGTTATGCCGGCATCATGCAATGCCCTTCGTATCACATCCACCTGAGACGGCCCGTTCGGCGCAGTGAGCCCGTTGCTCTTTCCGTCCTGATTGATCGCACTGCCGCTTATGACAGCGTAGATCCTGTCTCCGTCATTAATTGCATCAGCAAGTCTCTTCAGTACTACCACTGCGCACCCTTCGCTTCTAACATAACCGTCAGCGGAAGCATCGAACGTCTTGCAGTGGCCGTCAGGCGCAAGCATGTCAGCTTCCGTGAAGACCACGTTCCAGTCAGGAGAAAGAAGGAGATTAACTCCTCCGGCAAGAGCTGTGGAACAGTCTCCTTCGTTCAGGCTTCTGCATGCTGTGTGAAGAGCAACAAGGGAGGAAGAACAGGCAGTGTCTATCGCAAGGCTTGGTCCCCGAAGATCGAGAAGATAAGAGATCCTGTTGGCAACTATGCTGAGTGAAGTGCCTGTACCTGTGTAAACGTCAAAGTGTTCTTTCCTGCCCGACGTGAATCGCGAATAATCGTACGAACATACACCCATAAAAACTCCGGTGTTAGTGCCTGCAAGTTTTGACGGATCAATGCATGCGTCTTCCAGAGCTTCCCATGCAACTTCAAGTGCAAGTCTTTGCTGCGGGTCAATCTGCAAAGCTTCTCTTGGAGATATTCCCCAGAATGCCGGATCGAACTTGTCAACATCATCAATAAATCCGCCGAGGCGAACCGTGTTGCCCTTCATCTGCGATTCCGGCCATCTTCCCTCAGGGACCTCTCTTATCGCATCTCCGCCGTTCAGAAGAAATTTGTAGAATGACTGCGGATCATTACAGCCTCCGGGAAACCGCAGGCCGATTCCGGTTATTGCAACAGGTTGTTTGTCTGTGCGCGGTTTCATGCCGACCACCCTGTCTCCTGCTGATCGCTTTCCGGAAAGGAATTCCGAGAGGGCATTTACTGTGGGATAATCATATACAAGCGTGGCAGGAAGTTCCCTGCCAAGAAATTCTTCAAGCTCTCCGGAGATCTGAACTGCCTTCAGTGAGTCCATTCCGTATGCGGAGAACGCTTCAGAGGCATCTATTGACTCGTGTCTTAAGTTAAGCATCTGCGATAGACGGCCTGTTATGAACTCTCTGATTGCCTCAAATGAGACGTCCTTGCTTTCGGAAATGCCTTCGGCCGATTCCGCAATGCCGGCATCGGATTGCTTCCACTCCGCCACTGTTGCCAGAGTGTTTCCGAGAAAACCTTCCTTGCATGCTCTTCTCTGTATCTTGCCGCTTGATGTCTTCGGTATGGTCTGTGCCTTGATAAGTGTGATCGAACTGATCTGCAGATCGTGCTCTTTTGATACGGCTGTACGTATTGCCTTGAAGATCTCATCAGCATCAAGATCATTTTCCCTGTTCTTCTGAACTTCCTGCACGATACCTATCTTCTCTTCGCCGTTGTCGTCAACCGGGAACGCGGCAACACAGCCAAGCCTGAGCGCCGGATGGCTGGCTTCCACAGTATATTCAATATCCTGCGGATAGTGGTTCTGCCCTCTGATTATGATAAGGTCTTTGTGGCGCCCCGTAATGTAAAGCTCATTGTCTTTGATGAATCCGAGATCACCCGTCCTTAAGAAAGGACCTTCGCCCGTGTCAGCTATCTTTGCCCTGAATGTCTCTTCGGTTGCATCTTCCCTCTGCCAGTACCCCTGCGCAATTGATCTTCCTTTCGCCCATACTTCACCCACCTCTCCTTCACCGCACTCAAGCAGAGTGCCGGGATTTACAATTGCGATCCGTGTGTCTTCAATGGAATTGCAGTGGCCGACGTGAACTTTGGATGTTGTGTCATCGGTCGTTGATTCAACTGCCCTGTTGTGCCTCTCTAACTGTTCATCATCAAACCTTGCCATCTTTGCGGTGCGGTCTTTGAAAGTGGTGGAGAGTATCAGTGTTCCTTCGGCAAGCCCGTAGCCCGGCTTGAAATTCTCAAACCGGAATCCGCACTCGCTGAAGCTTTCGGTAAATCTTCTGAGAGTCTCGGCACGAACGGGTTCTGCGGCATTCATCGCCACTGTCCAAGTACTCAGGTCAAGGTTCTTCTTCTCCTCGGCGCCGATCTTGTTTGCGCAGAGTTCAAATGCAAAGTTAGGCGCGGCATTGTGCGTGCCTCTGTACTTTGATATCGCATGAAGCCACCTGTAAGGTCTTTGCACAAATGCCTGCGGAGTCATGAAGTAGCACGGATATCCGCAAAAGAACGGAAGAAGCATTCCGTAAATGAGCCCCATGTCATGATGGATAGGAAGCCAAGTGACCATCACGCTTTTGTCATCATGCGGGTGCGACTTGTCAATGATGGTCAGATTGGTAATCAGGTTTCCGTGACTCACTATCACACCCTTGGGAATGCCTGTTGAGCCGGATGTGTACTGAAGATAAGTGATGCTGTCAGGCGTGAGCTTCGGCTCTTCCCAATCCTTGTCCGGGCCGGTGTCTTCCTCATCTGTCAGTATCCACTTGAGAGGCCTGAGCACTTCGTCATTCTCCGACTCGTGTTTGAGCTCATCAAAGATCTCGCGTGTCGAAAGTATGAGCTTTGCTCCGCTGTCATTTGCGATCGCCGAAATTCTTGACATTGACTTGTTCTTTCCCGGCGGGTGAAGCGGTACAGAGATCACTCCCGCGTATATGCAGGCGAAGAACGATATGATGTAATTGTAGTCGGATTCAAATATCAGCAGTGCCCTTTCGCCGTGCATGTTGAGTGCCTGAAGCCTTCCGGCAAGCTGTTTTGAAGCTTCTTGAAGTTCCTTATAGGTCAGGGGATGGGATTCTTCTTCTCCGTTGATCAGATAAACGTATGCCGGGTCATTTGGTTGTGTCTCGGCGCGATACTTAAGAACATGATACAGAGTATCAGCCTTAGGCCTGCTCATAGTGATTATTCCTTAAAATTTTGGAAAAATAGCAAATTCAATTGACAGCATCACTAACATAAGCAATGCTGAGATGAGGCCTTTGGCGTATCATTGCAACCCGGTAAAGAGGCGTCTGCCTTAGCAGTCCCGATCATGCCATGCATTATCGGGATGGCGCCGCGTAAACAAATATTCCATTGCTTTGTGCAACGTCCGCAAGTCTGCTCATCCCGGTGATCATCAAATACCGTGAATCGTGATTCACACTTCACGATTTGTTCGAATGATATTAAATGGTTCTAAAATTTTGCATTGAATAAGCTGAGCATTATAAATAATTAGCGGCGTACGTCGAACGAAACAACTATTTCTGGAAAGGAGAACTTATGAAAAAGAAGTTATCATTTGTTCTCTTGTTTTCATTATTCCTTATCTGTTGGACGTTCTTTGTCTTATCTCAGGTATTTTCTCAGGACAATTCGCCCAAGTGGAATATTGATCCGAGAACAAGAATTGATCTGAATCCCCGCGGACAATACACAGAACTGCCGCAAGGGGATAACTCAAGCTTCAGCAACGAAATTCGCTACACGATCACACCGCAGGGGATCTTTGCAGTCGGTCCGAACTTCAGGGTTCATCCTACATCGGCAAGAACTCAAAGCGAAACCCCCATTGTAAGGCATCCTCATAATCCAAACTATATGTTTGCCTCTGCCAATACCTACAATGTGGGCGGCCTGACAACATTCAGCTGCGGACATTATGTAACCACTGACGGCGGTGTGACCTGGTTCGGAGATGACACCACCAATTTCAACTACGGTGATCCTGCGCCGATGATAATGTACACGGACAGGATGCTCATCTCCTACATCACATCAACCGGCTCAATGGGAGCCGCATACTCTACAAACTACGGCTCCACATGGTCAGCCACGGTAACTTTCCCAGGAGCAACCACAAGCTCCGACAAGAATCTTTCTGCCACTGACGGCGAGCCGGGAAGCAGTTATTACGGCAGATGCTATACCGTCTATACTGAGTTTGCGGGCGCTTATGCAAACCGTATAGTTTCAAGCTACTCGACTGACGGCGGAGTAACATGGTCCAGCATTATTCCTGTCAGTCCTGCTCCGTCATCGGGGCATCACCATCAGGGCTGTGATGTCGTCGTTGATGTGTACGGATGGGTCAGGGTCACATGGGCAAACTGCACAACCAACGGACAGAACTCCACAGAAGACTCGCTCGGCTGGGCTGAATCAGGTACCGGCGGAACTTCCTGGTCCGATCAGTCCAATCATAAGGTCAATACGAACGGGATCAGGACTCTGAGCCTGATCAACAGCATTAGGGCAAACGGTTTCCCGAGGATAGCTACAGACAGGACCTGCAATTCTTCTTCCGGGGATGACTACGTTGTAATGGCTGAGAAGAACTTCTCGCCGGCACTTGACAATGCTGACATTGTATTGATGAAAACTCCCGACGGCGGGTCCTCATGGAGCAGAGTGCGTGTAAACCAGAATGCATCGGGCTCTTACGAGTACTTCCCTGCGGTTGATGTTGATGCCACAGGTGCAATCAATGTCTGCTATTACAGTACGAGAAATACTCCGACAAATGATTCTGCCGAGATCTATCTTTCACGCTCAACAGACGGAGGCGCCACGTGGGTTGATGTAAAGGTCTCTGATCATAAGTTCAAGCCTGTTCCGATCTCTGGTACTGCTACAGGTTATCAGGGAGATTACATCGGAATTACTTCAGGAGCAAACGGTAAGATATTCCCTTACTGGTGCGAGCAGAATTCTTCTACCGGAGCAAGATACCAGGCTTATACTGCAATGGTTGATGTATCTGTGCCGCTTCCTGCATGTGAAGACTTTTCGTGTCCCAAAGATACGGGAACATCAACGCTCGGACTCCAAACAGGGATGTTCTTTGAGCAGTTTTCCGGAACCAATTACTGGAGCAGCAGGTCTTACGCCAGCGCTTACGGCATCGGAACAGGAGCCGCAAGGTTCAACTGCTGGAGTGCGCCCAACGGCACAAGCCAGTCTCTTGTATCTTATAACTTCAACACCGGAGCCGGCAAGTATATCACATTTGACGTGGCGTACAGGCCCTTCAGCACTTATGTTGATTCGCTGATACTGGAATACTCAACAAACAGCGGAACAAGTTTCACTGTCTTCCAGAGACTATGGGGAGGTGCGGGGGCAAGCGTCGGGCCTCTGAATACGCTTTACACTTCCGGCTCTCAGCTCGTTCCCACTGCATCTCAGTGGAGCCCCAGGATCTACAGCATCCCTTCATCAGCCAACAAGGTTCGACTGCGAGCAAGAAGCGGGTTCGGCAATGACATCTGGCTCGACAACATCTGCATAAAGGTTAATGCAGTTGCAACTACCGCTACCGTCGGTCTGGCTTCGCAGGGAATGTTCATTCCTTCCAATCCGTTCTGGCGGCTCGAAGATACAATCAGAGTATATCTTTGCAGATCCGACTATCCGAACGTGATCGTGGATTCAGCAAAAGCAGTGATGGCAGGTAATGCAGTTTCAACTACTCTGAATTACTACAATGCAATTGACGGCGATTACTACCGCGTTGTAAAACACCGAAACAGCATAAGGACTTGGAGCGCAGTCACACAGTCGTTTACGCGCGGTGTTGATTTCGGCAATTACAATTTCATTCAGCCGGACGGTCAGGCTTATGGAAACAATCAGGCAGTGGTAAGCACTTCGCCGTTTTACAGAGGCATGTTCAGCGG
>CAZTQR010000004.1:40386-83825 GCA_964615795.1 uncultured Ignavibacteriaceae bacterium | reverse complement strand
ACTAATAATCCTTTGTTTCTTTTTAATATCGCTCAAGGTAATTTTGTCAAACAGAACATTAACGATCATGGTAACCGAAGAGCTTGACCGGGAAGCATTAAGGAGAAAATTCAATTCGCTCGGACACCTTATAGGCAACACTCCCCTGCTTGAGATCAGGTTCAGATTCAGGAACAAACCAAGAAGGATATTTGCGAAGTACGAGAGTCTGAACATGACAGGAAGCATCAAGGACAGAATGGCATTCAAGATCCTGAAAGAATCATACGAGAGAGGGCTTCTAAAACCCGGCGATATGATTGCAGAAGCCACAAGCGGAAACACCGGAATTTCCTTTTCGGCCCTCGGAAGAGCGCTTGGGCACGATGTAATGATCTTCATGCCTGACTGGATGAGCAGGGAAAGAGTTGATCTCATTCACAGTTTCGGAGCTCAGATAACTCCCGTGACAAAGGAGCAGGGTGGATTCATCGGAAGCATTTCACTTGCAGACGAACTTGCAAAAAGCAACGGCAGAGTTTTCCTTCCGCATCAGTTCTCAAATGACGCTAATATAAGCGCTCACTATGAAACCACCGGCCCGGAGATCTGGTGGCAGCTTCAGTTCAAAGGGCTTGTGCCGGATGCCTTTACCGCCGGAATCGGAACAGGCGGCACTGTAATGGGAACAGGAACATTTCTGAAAAAGATGAATCCTTCAGTGAAAGTTCATCCCATGGAACCGGCTGAATCACCGACAATGCGAACAGGGCACAAAGTCGGAAAGCACAGAATTCAGGGAATTTCCGATGAGTTCATTCCGCCGATTGTTGATCTTGACAAACTGGATAAGATCATTGATGTGAATGACGGAGATGCGATAATCATGTCGCAAAAACTTGCCTGCATAGGTTTGGCTGTTGGTATTTCATCGGGAGCAAACTTCATAGCGGCGCTCAAAGCCCAGAATGAGATCGGAGACGATGCCGTGGTTGCGACCGTGTTTCCGGATTCAAACAAGAAATACCTTAGCACTGATCTTCTTCACAATGAAGAATCAAAAAGCGGTTACCTGTCGGAGGATATTGAACTGGAGTCATTCAGCGCAATGAAAAGAGTGTGCCATACCTGTTGTGACATGTACGAATGCGAACAAAAGCTTGTAAACGTTTCAATACAAAATGAGAAATGAGCACTGATATTTACAGTATACCGGAAGGCGCAGGAATCGGCCACGTGCATCTGAAAGTTTCAGACATTCAGAGGTCTCTTGATTTCTATTGCGGGGTTCTCGGATTTGAACTTATGCAGATGTACGGCAATGACGCTGCTTTCGTTTCCGCAGGCGGATATCATCACCACATAGGGCTGAATACCTGGCTTAGCAAAAACAAACCTGCCGCATCTCCTTACTCTCCCGGACTGTTTCATGCGGCAATTCTTTACCCGACAAGAAAGGACCTGGCGGAAATTTACAGGCGCCTGCTTGATGTAGGTTATCCTCTAACGGGAGCATCAGATCACGGAGTTTCCGAAGCGCTTTATCTCAATGACCCTGACAGGAACGGCCTTGAACTGTACCGTGACAGGAAGCCCTCCGAGTGGCCAAGGAACAGCGACGGAAGCCTGAAGATGGTCACCGAAGAACTTGATCTTGAAGGACTGCTGAAAGAACTTGACTGAGCATTGAAAGTGCTGCTATTCAGGATGAGCCGAAGTATTTCCTATTCTTATCTGATAGTCTGAAGTTTTACTAACGGAAGCATAAAAAGGCAAAGCAATATGAAATTCAACACATCTGCGGTCATTTTAAGCGTAAGGGATGTTCAGGCATCCATGAACTATTACAGAGAGAAGCTCGGATTCAGAGATTACTTCACATTCGGTGATTACGGCGGAATGATGATTGGAGATGTAGAGGTTCACTTCGCCGGCCCGTCAATACAAAGCAACAGGGTAACCGGCGAAAGCAGTGTTTACATTTTCTGCGAAGGAGTTGATGAGTACTATCATCTTCTTGAAGCTACAGGTGCGATGATAGTTGATCCCATAATGAGCTACCCTTACGGCATGCGTGATTTTGTGGTTGAGGATCCTGACGGAAACCTTTTAACATTCGGACAACAGATTGACACAGAAGGAAGGCTCGTTTATAAAGACAACTGATCAAAGATCAGCGCTTTATGTCTTTTAGTCATTCATGACTTGCGCACATCAGCGGGTTCACTCTGCATGAATGTGATTTCGAACCTGGCTTACCAATAAGTGCTTAGCAAACTTTGACAAGGTTGCTTCAGCCGAATCAAATCAGAACAGCAAAAAAAGAGCCACTGATCATTGCCAAACATGATCAGTGGCATTTTCTTTCATCAGGCAAGAGGTTAGACCCGCGGTTTATTACATGCCTGCCTGCCGGGCCATCGGCAGACCTTGATCAGTTCCTGCGCAATTTGTAAATGAATGGATTCCCGCTCATGAAAAACAGAGTGTTATCCATCACATAAAGATAGTCTGTAACGTCCACAAACTTATCAAGATTAAGATCATAGGGCGAAAAACCTGTCTTCTTGCCGAAGCTGAAAGTTATTTCCCTGAGGTCGGAAAGGTCAATGAAATTATCCCAGGTCGAAACCCTGTCGCCCGAAGAAACATCGGATTCCGGAACATCACCGCTCGGAATTGCCCAGACGGTAGCTCCGTTTATCGAAGGCAGTTCAATCATCGGATATGAAGTTAGTGTCGGGTGTATGTGTGCCTTTTGCCAGTTGTCGGTGAAGTCCCACGTCAGAGTATTTGCTGTGGTGACAGTGAAATGCTTCAGAGCGGTTCCGTTATCTGCCGCAACTATCGAGTTCCCATTGTATGCATGCACGATCATAAAGTAGTTTCGGTTGGGTGCAACAGTGATACTGAACATGTTGCCGTCCACATCTTTAACGAAGCCGTCTTTGTTCAGATATCCCGGAAGGCTGTATGATATATTGTAGTCTGCTGTTCTCATTTCTACGTAAACCCAGCATATGAAGTCATTTGGAATTGAAGATACCTGATAGTCTGACTGCATAGGCCACCATTTGGACTGATATTGATTTGAAAATCCAAACAGATCTTTTGGCTTGTAAGGAGTAAACTGTCTGAGATCATTTTTCATGAAGCCATCCCTTGCAGACCAGAAAATATCTACATAAAGTTTTACGTTAAGATTGATCGTTGTGCCCGGAGCTGCCTGCGGAAGAATGTTTCCGGTAGAATCGCGGACCATAACATCGGGCTGTGCAAACAATGAAGAAGCGAAAAGGAGAATTGCGAAAGTTACAGAGATTTTCATAGGAGTTCTTCCTTGTATTTTGTTTTGTGTTTTTGGGGTAAATAGAGTGTGTATCTGATTGAATCTAAATCATATCACTTTACAAGTATCGCCCTGCGCGTCACTGCAAATCCTTCAGACGTCATCCTGACAAAATACGCTCCGCTTGGCAAATCTGCCGCATTCCATTCAACTGAATAAGATCCTGCGTTCAGATACCCGCTGACAAGACTCTTAACAAATCTTCCGCTTTGATCATAAACACCGATCTCAATGCCGGATGCGCCCGGAACCGAAAATTCAAATTTTGTGGAAGGGTTGAAAGGATTGGGATAATTTTGTGTTAGTGAATAATCTTCGGGCACATTTCCTGAAACAGTCGAAACGCCTGTAAGATCTCCGATTATGAGTTCAACTTCGTTTGAGACATTTGGTATTGTTCCTCCAAAATAAATATACATAAGTTTTCTCTCTGGAATTGTCTTCCGCGGATTGACTATGTCAACATTAAATCCGAGCTTGACAAGAAGTTTCTCTTCATTTGGCAGGACAAACAAGCTGTCAGTCGGTATCACTGCGGCAACAATCCTAACCTGATCATACAGCCAGAGAGCAGCATTGTTGGTACCGAGGCCCGGTGCGCTGTAAATTGTCCAAACGGAATCAGCAGGGATCCATTGATTATCTGTAAGAATTGCAGTCTCGATGCCCATTAGCCTGATTGGCTCGGAGCGCAGATTCTTTATATACATTGAACATGTGTATCCTTCAGGAATCTGATGGAAGTCTTTTACAAATACCTGATAATTGATGTCTGAGTATGCAGATGAAGTAAAAGAGAGAATTACGAGCGAAAGTATGAATGCTTTCATATTTCCTGCAAATTTGTTCTGTACAAATTTAACAGAAATGGAATTTAAATATGCAAACAAAATATGTTAGCTTTCCCTTTGATGATTTATCCGGCGATTGCCGGCTTTTCTGTTCATCTGGAAGACGGAGAGGTCAGCATCTTCTTCAGAAGATATTCCCCTTTGGTCCCGGGCACCCAGACAGCCCTGAAGTTTCCGTAAGCATCAATTGTGTCAGTGTGCATAACAACCGACTGCCTGTAGCTTCCCTTCTGCACAATGCTGTCGCCGAACTCTTCAGATGATGTGCCTTTTGATTCATTTGCAAGCACGGTGACTGCGCCCTGGAAAGATGCGAAGTAGTTGCGTATCGTTTCCCTTCCGGATATTGAATTGCTTCCCTCTACACCGAGCATTCCGTCTTCCGCAAACATCAATGAGATCGAATCAGGATTCATTGTTGTCATTAACCGGTCATACTTTGCAAGTGAAGCGTTGAGATCTACGGCGGGTTTCTTGCCGCAGGACGAGACTAAAATTGCCAAACAAACTGCAGTTGCGAGTATCCGGCTGAATTGATTCATCTCTTATTGGTTGTGGTTTTGGTTTGATGTCAAGGCAACTTAAGAAATACTTGCATTCAATTGAATTCCAAAGCGTATTTTGCTCCGTGTCCGGGACTGAGAACAAACAGAAGGTCCGGGAACTCATTATTCAGGAGAAGCGGCATTAAGACGAACATCAGTCAAAAAAATCAGGTGAATACTCAAACACAATCTTGCCGCCTCCGGCAGGAAACATGACACTCTTAAATGTGCCCAGTTCAATGCCCACGGGAACTTCCACGCTGTTTACAAATGCCTTCCAGCCATTGTCCCAGTTATCAACAAAGACCAGTTTGCCGGCGGTATTTGCTTCCACTTCAATTTCGAGGCGGTCACCCGTGTAGTTCAGTACCCTGTACCTGTCAGCGGTTTCTGACCTTCGCTTATTAACATCTTCGAAGAGATCGGAAAGACTCCCGTAATCACGTTGCCCTGCGAAGAAGATCTTCTGTCCGTCATTCAGCCCCATGATCTCACTGAACTTATCGCCTGCTGTCATCGTAGTATCAGCATTTGATTCTTCTTCAAATGTTTTCAGAAAGTTCTTGTATCTCTCAAACGACCATTCGTCAATTCCGACGACAGAAAAGGAAGTAGTAAGACTGAGCAGGATCTGTTTGTTGTCTCTCGGAGTATTGAAAGACTTCATGTTCAGTTCATCAACGCCGATGATCTTTCTTTCAGTATCTGAAGGAAGCGGCTTGCTTGCCCACTGCCTGATGCCGGCATTGAACATGTCCAGTGTGATGAGCACAAACACAGACAGAAGGAAAAGTTTTGCAATGATGCGGTTCCGCTTCAAAAGAGAAACTGTAAGCAGTATCATCAGCACAACTGTTGAAACAGCGCCGTAAACAACGAAGCTTGACTCGCTGAACCCCGGAAGGTATGACTTTGAATAGGCAACCGTATTGACCTGAAGAACTTTGTTATACATGAAATAAAGCTGAGCCGTGAGTGCGAGTCCGTACATGGCCGGCACGAATGCAGAGAGTTGTAACAACTTCTTTCTGTTGCCGGCTTCTCCTTTACCGGAGATAGTTTCATAAAACAGCCGGAGTGATTCAGCAAGCAGGTATGCGATCGCAGGAAGCAGAATGAAATTCATCCGGGCGATAATGCGAAGCCGTGAGAACCCGGGAAAGTACTCCCAAAGCAGTCTGAACAGGTAAGACTCAGAACCATAAGTGATGTATGACACTGTTCCCATCCACAATAATATGACGATGACGATCTTTGCCCGCAACCTGTCTTCCTTATAGTTGACAAGGCAGTAGATCACATAAGACGAGACGATAAGAAATCCTGCCACGCCAAAGTAGTACCACCCTTCGATGTGCGCTGCCGGGGGAAATACGAGGGAGCCAATAGTATCCGTTACCGAGAATTTGAAGAAAGTTGAGAATTCAAAATCATCCCCCTTCCTGAAACCGATCTGATCAAAAAGTTGAATGATCTCCCTAATGTACGGATAGCACACTGCGAAGGCCAAGCCAAATGCAATGCCGATCACAAGGGTATTTTTCAGCACTCCTGCTTCTGCCGTCACGCGATCAGTCTTTGACCTGCTAACCCAGAACATCACCAAAGCATAAGGCATGATCAGAAAGAAGGAATAATAGGCATTGTACGGATATCCGGCAGTTACCATAAGTACGGATGAAGCAAAAATAATAACTCCGGCCTTAAGCGAACTCTTTCCTTTCATTGCAAGAGTGACTCCGTAAAGGATCCAAGGAAGCCAGGCCACTGTATGTACGGCATTCGGGAATCTGAGTATTTCGATCATTTTGGAATTTACGGCAATCAGGCATGCGGCTATGAGCGCATATCTGAGATCTATATTAAGGGACCTGAGCCACAAGAGAAGTCCGACTGCAAACACAGAAAGCCCGAATACCGTGAAGACCTGATGATCATGGTACGAGTAGCCGGAAAATGCCTTGTAAAAAAGCGTCAGCGGAACATTTAATATGTAAAGTACCTGAGTGAACGGATTTGAGTAGAAAGGCATCCCGGCACTCTCGGAAGGCGACCACAGAGGAAACTGGAAATTCGAAAGCTTGTCCAGAAGATAGGCCTTACAGTTGTACAGATACCAGAAGTCATTTGCGATCTTCAGTGAATATGACTGTCCCGGAATGACATACCTGTAGCAGTAAACAAACGGCCACAGCGCCGCCGCAATCAAGCTGAATATTGTGCGGGTCTTAAGTTCAGTTATCCGGACTTCATAAGGATCTTCTTTTGCAATCCTGCGTTGAGGCATGTTGCCAATATATTTAATAGTACTGACCTAATAAACTCCTTAAGCTAAATCACAGATTGTGCCCGGTCATAAGATCTCTGTTAATAATATGCTAAACCGGCCCGTGTTACTCAACTTAGATCACAGTAATGTTCTTTCACGCAGGCCGAATAATATATGACCTGCCGGCATAAGGCAATCCGGAGGGTTTAGTAAATTGAATAAGCGCCTTGTTTTAAATATCTTTGCGGGTGCAAATCGTATCTTTGATCTTTATGGCAGCGCTGGCGTGGTTGCCCGTGCGTGGCAGTACTGCCGACTTCACCGCTGTTGACTATATTATTTCAGACGGAATCGGCAGAGGTGCGTTTCCGGGTGCACAGCTGATCATCGGAACTGATGAAGGCATCTTGTTTGAGAGATGTTTCGGGAATTACACATACGACGAATTCTCCCCTGCAGTGCATGAAGAAAGTCTGTATGACCTGGCCTCAGTTACCAAAACGGTCGCAACAACTTCAGCGGTTATGAAGCTCTACGATTCTGGATTGCTTGATCTCAATGCTCCGGTAAGCAAGTACCTGCCGGATTTCGGCAATAGCGAAAAGTCTGACATTAAGGTAATTAATCTGCTCCTTCATAATTCCGGACTTGAAGCATTCGTACCGTTTTACACTATGTACAGCAAGCGCGGCGAGGTGATATCCCACATAAACAACATCGGCCTGAGCTATCCGGTGGGAAGCAAAACACTTTACAGTGACCTTAACGCAATCTTGCTCGGAGAAATCGTTGAAGCTGTTTCAGGAATGACGCTTGATGAGTATTGCTCTATAAACATTTTTGTCCCGCTTGGAATGAGGAACACTTGCTTCAGGCCGCAGGGTAAAATGCTGGACGAGGCTGTGCCCACGGAGCAGGACGATTACTGGAGAATGAAACTGCTTAAAGGAGAAGTTCACGACGAAGCGGCGTATCTGATGGGAGGAGTTTCGGGGAATGCCGGACTGTTCTCAAATGCCAAAGACCTTTACAGATTCATGAAGACAATGCTGAATGAAGGCAAGTTCTATGATTTCAACATTCCCGGAGAAAGACAGCTATCGGGTAAGGAAGCAGTGCTGTATTTCACCAAGAGGTTCGAAGGGCTTCCCTACTATAACACAAGAGCTCTCGGATGGGAAACCAAACCGGAGAAAGTATCTTCATACAGGATACCATGCGGCGAAGAGATCTCGGAAGAGTGCTTCGGACATACCGGTTATACCGGCACAAGCGTATGGTGCGACAGGAAGCGCGGCCTGATAATAATTTTGCTTACAAACAGAGTCTATCCAACAAGAAACAACAATCTCATCCGCGAGATCAGGCCTGATGTGCACAATGCGGCGGTGAGAGCATTTGACAACGGAAACTGAAATAACATAAACAAACACTACAATGAAATTACCTAAGTTCTCGAATGAGCCGTTTACTGACTTCACCAAGAAAAAGAACAGAACGGATTTCGAAAAAGCACTGAAGAAAGTCGAATCGAGATTCAGAAATGAATATCCCATAACGATCGGCGGACAGAAGTTCTATACTGACACAAAACTCTACTCATACAATCCTTCACGTAAGGACATGAAGCTCGGTGTGTTTCAGAGAGCAACTGCCGAGATGGCGATGCAGGCGATAGATATTGCGCATAACACATTCAGCACATGGAAGAACGTCCCTGCCAAGACAAGGGCCAAATACCTTCTCGAAGCCGCTAAGAAAATGAGAAAGAGAAAACACGAGTTCTCAGCAATGATGGTTTATGAAGTCGGAAAGAACTGGGCCGAAGCAGACGGCGATACTGCCGAAGCGATCGACTTCATGGAATTCTATGCAAGAGAGGCGCTCAGATATGATGAAGGCCATCCGCTTGTGAGATATCCCGGTGAGAAGAACAAACTGGA
This sequence comes from uncultured Ignavibacteriaceae bacterium, assembly GCA_964615795.1. Lineage (GTDB taxonomy): Bacteria > Bacteroidota > Ignavibacteria > Tepidaquicellales > Tepidaquicellaceae > JADJAH01. Next base: position 74,889 of record CAZTQR010000004.1, on the reverse strand, counting down.
ATACATACCGCTTGGAGTTGGAGTTGTGATTCCGCCATGGAACTTCCCGCTCGCAATACTTGTGGGAATGACCACAGCATCTATTGTTTCCGGAAATACGGTAGTACTCAAGCCTTCAAGCGATTCCCCCGCAATTGCGCAGATGTTCTTCGAACTTATGGAGGAAGTCGGCCTTCCGGCGGGAGTTCTGAACTTTGTGCCGGGAGACGGCAGTACTATCGGAGACCTTATTGTTACGCATCCCAAAACAAGATTCATTGCATTCACCGGTTCCATGGAAGTGGGCCTGAGGGTGAATGAACTTGCCGCAAAGACACAGCCGCATCAGATATGGATCAAGCGCGTTGTGGCCGAGATGGGCGGAAAGGACGCCATCATTGTTGACTCAGAGCTTATCGACTTCAACGATACAGTTAAGGGAGTGATATCTTCCGCCTTCGGATTTCAGGGACAGAAATGCTCCGCATGTTCCAGAGTGATCGTAGATGAAAAGATATATGACAAGTTCTGCAATGCTCTGGTTGAAGAAGCAAAGAAGCTGAAAGTGGGTGATGCGGCCGAGAATCCGAATCTTGGTCCGGTGATAAATGAAAAGTCAAAGAACAGCATCATCGGCTATATCAAGAAAGGCATTGATGAAGGCGGAAAGCTTATATACGGCGGCAAGGAAGTGAGTGACACCGGACACTTCATTGAGCCTACCATAATCAGGGATGTTGAACCTGATGCAACCATTGCACAGGAAGAAATATTCGGGCCGGTGCTTGCAGTGATCAAATCAAAGAACTTTGACCATGCGCTTGAAATTGCCAACGGAACAATTTACGGGCTCACCGGAGCAATCTACACAAAGAATAAGAAAAAGCTTGAGAAGGGCGAGAAGAATTTCTTCGTCGGAAACCTGTACCTGAACAGGAAATGCACCGGAGCGCTTGTGGGCGTTCACCCGTTCGGAGGCTTTAACATGAGCGGCACGGATTCAAAAGCAGGCGGCAGGGATTACCTCGGCCTGTTCATGCAGGCAAAATCAGTCGCAGAAAAAATAAAAAAGTGATCATGAAAAAAGCATTGGTATTGCTGACGGCCCTGGCATTTGCCTCAGGCTGCGGAAAGATAGAGGAAAAGGTCAATGAGAAGATCAACGAGCAGGTTGACAAGACCGTTGACGAAAGCATCAAGAAACTTGAGAAGGAACTTGAGGAATCGTCCAAGATGCTTGACTCCATGAAGACAAAATCAATGGAGTCCCTCGACTCCGTCAAGTATCAGCTTGACTCTGCGAATACAAAAGTGAAGGAACTGATCGAACAGCAAAGAATAAGAATTGAACAAAAATCAAAGGAACTAGGAAAATGAAAATACATGAGTATCAGGCGAAGACATTGCTCAAAAAGTACGGAGTGCCGGTTCAGGACGGGCATGCAATACAGGACATGCTTTACTTTGATGCAGCCGTTGATGACCTGAGATCCAAAGGTTACAAGCAGTTCGTTGTGAAGTCACAGATCCATGCCGGCGGCCGGGGAAAAGGCAAGGTGTATTCGAAAGACAACCACGGGGAACTTGTGCTTGAAAACGGTGTGAAATTCTTCGGAGATAAGATCGAAAGGGCAAAGGAGTACGCGGGCAAACTTCTGGGCAACATACTGGTGACGCATCAAACCGGTGCAGAGGGAAAAGAAGTGAGGACGATCTTCATTGCCGAAGGGCTTGATTACACAAAAGAATTCTATCTCGGAATTCTCCTGGACAGAAGCGTTTCAAAAAACGTCATCATGGCATCCACTGAAGGAGGAGTAGAGATAGAAAAAGTGGCCGAGGAAACACCTGAGAAGATCATAAAGGTGTGGATCGACCCTTCAGTCGGCTTCCTCCCCTACCAGGCCAGGGAGCTTGCTTTCGGGCTCGGACTGGAAGGAGAATTGCAGAAAGACTTCATCAAGTTCATAACCAACCTTTACAAGGCATATGAGGACATGGACGCATCGCTTCTTGAAGTGAATCCTCTGGTGATCACTAATGACAACAAGGTGGTTGCTCTCGATGCAAAAGTCACTCTCGACGATAACGCCATGTACCGGCACAAGGATTATGCGGAACTGAGAGATGAGAATGAGGAGGACGAACTGGAACTTGAAGCATCAAAGCACAATCTGAACTACATAAAGCTCGACGGCAATGTCGGGTGCATGGTGAACGGAGCCGGACTTGCAATGGGAACTATGGACCTTATAAAGCTCGCCGGAGGTTCGCCGGCCAACTTCCTTGACGTTGGCGGCACGGCAACACCGGAAACTGTCGAAAACGGATTCAGGATCATACTCACAGACAAGAATGTGAAAGCAATTCTCATCAACATATTCGGAGGCATTGTAAGATGCGACCGTGTGGCGGCCGGCGTTATCCAGGCGGCAAACAACATTCACATAGGTGTTCCTGTAGTTGTGAGATTGCAGGGTACAAATGCCGAAGAGGCAAAAAAGCTTCTCGACGAATCCGGCCTGAATCTGATCCCCGCAACCACGCTTGAGGAAGCGGCTTTGAAGGTCAACGAAGCATTAGCATCTTAACAAATGGCAACTGAAGAACTACTGAAGAGTCTCGGCGGCTACAATCAGCTGTTTGACGATCACTATTCCTGCACATACGATGACATCTCGCTTGTGCCGAATCAGATCTCGGAGATCGAGCACAGGGCCGAGTGCGACACATCAACCGAATTCCTGGGGGTGAAGCTCGCTGTTCCGATAATTGCCTCTCCCATGAATACCGTATGCGGAGGCAAAATGGCAAAAGCGCTTTCCGACCTTCACTGCCTCGGCATCGTACACAGATTCAGTTCTGCTGAAAGCCAGATCTATGAACTGCAGATGTTTCATCTTGGGGAATCAAAATACAAGTCTGCTGCAGTTGGCGTTAATGTTGAAACTGAACCGCGCAGACTGAAACAGCTGGCTGACATCGGAGTCAACATAATTTGCCTTGATACAGCAAACGGCGGTTCGAGAATGATCGAGAAATTCATGGACAAGATCAGCTCAATGATAAACGAATACAGGCTGAAGATGATCCTTGGCAATGTTGCAAGTTACGAGACAACAAGGTTCCTCATTGACCTCGGAGCAGATGCAATAAGGGTAGGCATAGGTTCCGGCGCAATGTGTTCCACTTCCATAAAGTCAGGCATAGGCATAGGGCAGGTGGATGCAATACAGCGCGCAATTGCCGCCAGGAAGGATTCGGGAAAGGATGTGAAGATAATCGCTGACGGTGGCATCTCAACTCCCGGTGCAATGTGCAAAGCGATCGCACTCGGCTGTGATGCGGTCATGTTCGGGAGAGTGCTTGCAGGAACAGACGAGGCACCCGGCGAAGTGCTGAAGTACAACAATCAAAGATGGAAGAAGTATTGCGGAAGCGCCTCATTTGCAGTGAAGCAGGAAAACAAGAACTACATTGAGGGTGAAGAGTCTCTGGTACCGTACAAAGGATCTGTTGCAAAGATCATTACCGATTACCGAGAGGGTCTTCAGTCATCAATGAGTTATCTGAATGCAAGGGACCTTGCTACATATCAGGCGAATGCAAAGTTTGTGAGGCTTTCTTCAAGCTCTTTCAATGAAAGACTGCCGCAAATCTGACGCATGGCTGAATGCTGAAGATCTACTGGTTCAGAAAAGACCTGAGAACGGAAGACAACACCGCTCTGTCAGAGTTTTGCAGGACTGCAAAAGAGACAGATAAAGTATCGTTCATTTACATAAAGAACAGCAACTCATACAGTTACTTCGGCGAGAAAAGGATCCGTTTTCTTTTACAGTGCCTGTCATCTCTGAATGAATCACTGAATGCATACGGATTTTCGTTGCAGATATTTCACGGCAGAAGCTGTGATGTATTTGAGGAGATCTTCTCAAAGCACGGTCCGGCTGAGATCTGGTACAACAGGCAGGTAGAACCGTATTGTATTGCAAGAGACAGCAAAGTTAAAGAACTGGCGGAACAGTCCGGTGGAATCGTCCATGAATTTGATGATACGACACTGGTCCCCCCCGGAAAAGTTGTGAACCTTCAGAATGAGCAGTATAAGGTTTACACTCCGTTCAGGAATCAGCTTGTGAAGCAGATCGGCCCGTCTGATTTTGAGGCGAGAAGGGTCAGATTCCCTGAAGCGGTTGAGGCTCTGATCGGGCCTGTATTCGCCGGTGAGAAGGGCACAGGCGATAACGATCTGTCTTTCACAGGCGGCAGGAAAGAGGCGCTTTCAATTCTCAAGGGTTTTTACAGATCAGGACTTTCAAGCTACAGGTCAATGCGGGATTATCCCGGCATCAATGGCACGAGCCGTTTGTCGCCGCACCTGCATTTCGGAACGATAAGCATAAGAGAGGCATACAGGTCGGCGCTGAAGAAGCAGGCTGAGTGCAAAAGTGAAGAGGAACTCAATGAAGTTAAGACCTGGGTGAATGAGTTGATATGGAGAGAATTCTACTATCACATTACATGCTTCAATCCACAGCTGACGCATAAATCATTCAGGGGGGAGTTTGACAATGTACAGTGGAATTATGACGAGGACAAGTTATCGAAGTGGAAGGAAGGGCGCACGGGATTTCCGATAGTTGACGCAGGCATGCGCCAGCTGACAGAAGAGGGCTGGATGCACAACAGGGTGAGAATGATCACTGCGATGTTCCTTACAAAGGACCTGCTTATTGACTGGCGCTTTGGAGAGGAGCATTTTGCTAAACATCTGATTGACCTCGATTTTTCGAGTAACAACGGCGGGTGGCAGTGGAGCGCATCCACCGGTGTGGATGCACAGCCGTATTTCAGGATATTCAACCCTTACCTTCAGAGCAAGAAATTTGACTCTGACGGCAGTTACATAAGGCAATATGTACCCGAACTGGAACGAGTGCCCGGCGAACACATTCACGAACCGCACCTTATGAGTGAAGAACTGCAGGCAAGCTGCAATGTGAGGATCGGAATTGATTACCCCTTTCCTATCATTGACCACATGAAGGCAAAAGAAGAGGCAGTAAGAAGATTCAGCATCGCGGCAGGAAAAACTTTGAACACAAAGTGAGCACAGCATACGACAAATACGAACCGGTGATCGGGCTTGAAGTGCATGCCCAAATGATGACCAGGACGAAAGCATTTTGCGGTTGTCCCGCAGACTTTCACGCACCTCCTAACACAAACGTTTGCCCCGTTTGCCTCGGGCATCCCGGTGTACTTCCTGTACTGAATGCCGAACTCGTTGACTGCGCTTTGAAGATGGGTCTGGCAACAAACTGTTCCATAAGAGAGAATACTATCTTTGCAAGGAAGAACTACTTTTATCCTGACCTCTCCAAAGGATATCAGATCACACAGTTTGAGACGCCGCTTTGTTACGGAGGCCATGTAAATATCAGGCTCAGGGACAAAACTGTTAAGAAGATAGGGATTACAAGGATACACATGGAAGAGGATGCCGGTAAATCAATACATGACTTTTCGGATAATGATACGCTTGTTGATTTCAACAGGTGCGGCGTGCCGCTGATAGAGATTGTCAGCGAACCGGACATCAACTCATCTGACGAAGCATACAGATATCTTTACAAGGTAAGGCAGATACTTGTTTACCTCGGTATAAATGACGGCAACCTTGAGGAAGGTTCAATGAGATGTGACGCGAACATTTCGGTTCGCAGAAAGGGCGAAGCAGAACTTGGCACAAGAACGGAGATAAAGAATCTGAATTCGTTCAAGAATGTGGTGGATGCAATTGAGGCGGAAATGAAGAGGCAGACAGATCTCATAGAGTCGGGTGGAAAGGTCTCTTACCATACCATGACGTACAATGCAAAGGACAAGACAACATCCCACACACGCAGTAAGGAAGAAGCTCACGATTACAGATATTTTCCGGAACCGGACCTTGTGAGACTGCATGTAGCCGCCGGAAAGATAGCAGAAGTGAAGGCCGCGCTTCCTGAACCGCCGGACGCGAGGACTCTCAGATTGACAGAGCAATACGGTCTTGCCGAAGCGGAAGCAGAGGAGATAACGGCGGAAAAGCCGCATGCCGATTTTTACGAGAGTATTGCATCCCGTCTTACGAAGAAAGATCAGAAGGCATTCAGGATCTCCTCCAATATTTTCCGCGTGGATATCAAAAGGATCCTTAATGAGCAGAAGATCGACATAGGGCAGTTCATGCTTTCCCCCGCCGTGATAGCAAGGCTTGCAGATGCGGTTTCGGCAGACGAAATAAGCGCAAGCGCATCGCGCGAAGTTTTCACACAACTGCTTTCTGCAGGAAGTTCAGAGGCGGAGCAGATCAGCATGTTTGATGAACTGGCACAGAAATACAGGCAGGTCTCGGGAGAGTCTGAGATCGAAGAAATAGTGAAGAGCGTACTATCGCAGAACTCAAATGAAGTGGAAAGATATAAGAGCGGCGAAAAGAAACTTGCCGCATTCTTTGTCGGCAAGATAATGCAGGCAAGCAAGGGCAAGGCAAATCCCAGGATTGTGAATGAATTGTTAATCAAAAATCTCGAATTGAAAGACTGATGAACCGAAAACTGATTGCAGGCAACTGGAAAATGAATTTGAATGTGAAAGAATCCGTACAGCTTGCCAAAGCTATTGCTGAAAGCATTACAAATTTGAAGAGCGCCAATGCAGATGTATTGGTATGTCCGACTTTTCTGTCACTCGAACAGAGCGGAAAAGCGCTGAAGGGTTCACCCGTAATGCTCTGTGCGCAGGATGTGTGCGCGAATGATGACGGAGCGTTTACAGGGGAGATCTCCGCTTCAATGCTCTTATCAGCAGGATGTGAGTATGTTATCATCGGCCACAGCGAAAGGCGCAAGTATTACGGCGAGACGAACGAAAGCGTGAATCTCAAGGTGAAGAAGGCGCTCGAGAAAGGGCTGAATCCCGTAATGTGTGTTGGCGAAACCCTGCAGGAAAGAGAGGATGAGATATTTGAGGCAATAGTCGGAGAGCAGATAACTGAAGGGCTGAGGGATGTTGCAGAAGACAAGATGAGCTTCGTGACCATAGCATACGAACCGGTATGGGCAATCGGAACGGGCGTGAACGCCACTCCGAAACAGGCTTCCGACATGCATTTGTTCATAAGAAAGAAACTCTCAGAACTTTTCAATATCAAAACAGCCGAAGCTGTAAGAGTACTCTACGGCGGAAGCGTGAATGCAAAGAATGCAAAAGACATACTTGCGGCAAAAGGAATAGACGGGGCGCTTGTAGGCGGAGCAAGCCTTAAGGCGGACGACTTCCTGACAATTGTTTCCGCTTGCTGAATTCAAAAGAAAACAAATAAACAAATAAGCATAAATGACAAGATCAGTTATAGTAGCGGCTGTGAGAACGCCCATCGGCAGTTATATGGGTTCACTCTCACCGCTCAGGGGCCCCCAGCTTGGGGCTGTTGTAATCAAGGAACTCATTGCAAAGACCGGTGTGAATCCTGCAGACGTTTCGGAACTGATAATGGGATGCGTTCTTCCCGCAGGTATGGGCCAGGCGCCGGCAAGGCAGGCGGCAATCTTCGGCGGATTGCCTGACTCCGTACCGTGCATGACCATCAACAAAGTGTGCGGTTCCGGACTGAAGTCCGTTATGCTTGCCGACCAGGCGATCAAGGCCGGAGATGCAGAAGTGGTCATTGCCGGAGGATTTGAATCAATGAGCAATGTCCCCTACTACCTTGACAAGGCAAGAAGCGGTTACAGGATGGGAAACGGAACGCTGATTGACGGAATGATCCATGACGGGCTTTGGGATGTTTACAACAACTTTCACATGGGCAGTGCGGCGGAGATGTGCTCGAGGGAAATGAACATTTCAAAAGAGGAACAGGATTCATTTGCAGAGCAAAGCTACAGGCGCGCTCTTAAGGCAATGGATGAAGGGCTCTTTAAGGAAGAGATCGTGCCTGTAGAGATAAAGGACAGGAAAGGAACAGTCACGGTATCAGAAGATGAAGAACCCCGCAAAGTCAACTTTGAAAAGGGTAAGACACTCAAGGGAGCATTTGAAAAGGACGGCACAGTAACGGCATTCAATTCCTCTTCACTGAATGACGGCGCCGCAGCCGTTATGGTGATGTCGGAGGAGAAAGCCAAAGCTCTCGGTCTGAAGCCGCTCGTAACGATAATCGCGCAGGGTTCATTTGCACAAAAGCCTGAATGGTTCACCACATCGCCCGCTTATGCAATAAAGAACGTACTTGAAAAGGCAAAGCTGAAAGTTGGCGACCTTGACCTTGTAGAAGCCAACGAAGCATTTTCTGTTCAGGCATGTGCAGTAAACAAGCTGGCAGAACTTGACCCGGATAAAGTTAACGTGCACGGAGGCGCTGTAGCTCTGGGCCATCCGATAGGCGCCAGCGGTGCAAGAATTCTCACAACACTGTTGCATGCAATGAACAAAAGGGATGCAAAACGCGGACTTGCTACACTCTGCATCGGCGGCGGTGAAGCAAGCGCGCTGATCGTTGAAAGATAATTACATCACATTAAATGACACTCACATGGAAATCAGGAAAACGGCTGTTATCGGATCCGGCACTATGGGAAACGGCATTGCACATACATTTGCGCAGTACGGATTCCCCGTTGTGCTTATTGACATAAAGGAGGAACTCATCTCAAAAGCGCTTGCAACCATTACAAAGAACCTTGACAGGCAGGTTGCCAAGGGCACGATCACGGAAGACCAGAAGAATAAGACCCTCGGAAATATCACGACTTCGGTTGAACTTTCGGCCGCCGCAGACTGCGACCTTGCTGTTGAGGCCGCTACGGAAAATGCGGAGATCAAGAGAAAGATATTCACGGAACTTGACAAAGTCTGCAAACCTGATGCATTGCTGGCAAGCAACACCTCTTCAATCTCGATCACAGAGATCGCGGCATTTACAGGGCGTCCGGGCCAGGTGATTGGAATGCACTTTATGAATCCCGTTCCCGTGATGAAGCTGGTTGAGATAATACGAGGACTTGCCACAACTAACGAGACCTACGAAACAACCAAGGAGCTTACACTCAAGATTGAAAAAGTACCGGTTGAAGTGCAGGACTATCCGGGATTCGTTTCAAACAGGATCCTTCTGCCAATGCTGAATGAGGCAATGTACTGCGTGATGGAAGGAGTAGCCACGCCTGAGTCAATTGACACTGTTATGAAACTTGGGATGGCGCATCCTATGGGCCCGCTTACCCTGGCCGATTTCATAGGCCTTGATGTATGTCTTTCCATTATGGAAGTTTTGCACAGTGGCCTTGGAGATTCAAAATACAGGCCGTGCCCTTTGCTCAGAAAAATGGTTGCCGCAGGTTATCTCGGCAGAAAGAGCGGAAAAGGTTTTTACGATTATTCAAACAATAAATAAACCAAGGCAGAACATGAACTTTGACTTAACCGAAGACCAGGCGGCCATACGCGATGCCGCGAGGGACTTTGCCGAGTCTGAAATTGCTCCAAGCGCTTCAGAAAGAGACCTTAATGCAGAGTTTCCGTCTGAGATTGTCAAAAAGCTCGGTGAACTGGGATTTATGGGAATGATGGTGCCGCCGGAATGGGGAGGTGCAGGCCTCGATACAATATGCTATGTGCTGGCAATCGAAGAGATCTCAAAAAAGGATGCATCAGTCGGCGTGATAATGTCGGTGAATAATTCACTCGTGTGTTATGGGATCGAAAAGTTCGGAAGCGATCACCTGAAGGAAAAATACCTTAAGCCGTTAGCCTCGGGCAAGTTGCTCGGAGCGTTCTGCCTTTCTGAACCGGAAGCCGGAAGCGATGCAACCCAGCAGAGAACCGAAGCGGTTCTTGACGGAGATCATTACGTTCTCAACGGCATGAAAAACTGGATCACAAACGGAGTGAATGCCGACATCTACCTCATACAGGCCATGACTGACAAGTCAAAGGGATATAAGGGAATTTCAACATTCATACTTGAGAAGAACACTGAGGGCGTTGAAGTAGGTAAGAAAGAAGACAAGCTTGGGATCAGAAGTTCTGATACATGCACACTCGGGCTTAACAATGTAAGGGTTCCAAAGGAGAATCTTGTCGGTTCGGAAGGACTTGGATTCAAGATCGCGATGGAGACTCTTAACGGCGGAAGGATCGGAGTTGCAGCACAGGCGCTTGGCATTGCGCAGGCAAGCCTCGAAGCCGCAGTGAAGTATTCTAAGGAAAGAAAAGCATTTGATGCGCCGATATCAGAACTCCAGGCGATACAATTCAAGCTTTCCGAGATGGCTGTGCTGACTGAAGCAGCGAGATTGCTGATATACCAGGCGGCGCTGAAGAAGGACAGGCATGAGAAATTCATCAAAGAAGCGTCAATGGCAAAACTCGCGGCGAGCCAGGCGGCAGTGCATTGCGCGCTTGAGGCAATACAAATACACGGGGGTTACGGTTACGTCAGAGAGTATCTGGTTGAGCGTTATCTGAGAGATGCAAAGATAACACAGATCTACGAAGGCACCAGTGAAATTCAGAGGATCGTGGTTGCGAGAGAATTGCTGAAAGACTGAGATGTGAATAAATGGCACGGCGCAACACAATGTTCCGTGCCATTGCTTTTTTTAGTGTCAGAACTTGTAAATGATGTTCAGCGCGAAATTCAGATTATTGAAATTGCCTGCAAGAGAAGTTACCAGCGGCTTTTCCCCTTTCACACTGCTCAATGGAATAAATCTGTAGCCCGCTTCAAAGCCGATCCCGAATTTTGAAACAGTGGCAATTCCGGCAATTGCTTCAAAATTCACAGTCCAGAAATTGTTTGAGTTTTCAGTTGAATAGAGATAATCGAGCCTGCTGTCATCTTTGTAAACTCTCTGCTCCATCTCCTCGCTAATGTAGATGGGTCCGGCCCCGCCACCGATGTAAAAGAGGTTGAACACCGATCCGTAGTCTTTTCCGAAAGGAAAATATTTTGCGCGCAGATTTACCGGAAGGCAGTATAAACTTGTTGCAGTAGGCACATAATACCTGTTTGCACCGTTTGATTCAAAATTGAATCCGCCCTGTTCTGATTCGTCTCCGCCGTAGTCATTGCTGAACATATATGAAGGCGAGAATTCCAATGCTACAGTTTCGCTTAGCACAACACCGAAGAAGGCATCAAGCTCTTTTACAAAGGCCTGTGAGGAGAAGTCAAAGAAAGGATAAGCATCGCTTGCCGTGCCGTCAGTGAAGAGAACGAATTTGTAGCCTGCTCCGGTATAAAATACTGTATTCTGAGACCTCTTCTTTATCTGTCCGCAAGTTTCACCGGATGCAAACAACAGGAAAGCAAACGGCAGAATCAGCAGTGCAGACCTTGTGCCGGCAATCATAGGATGTATCTGCTTAGGTCCCTGTTTCTGATGATTGAATTCAGCTTCATGTGTACGTAAACTCTGTCTATTCTTACTTCCCTCTCCTCGATTTTGTCCGGCATCTGAAAGAGCAGTTCTTCGAGAACGGTCGTAAGAATTGTGTGCAGTCTTCTTGCACCGATGTTTTCCACCTGTTCATTGACCTGAGCAGCTATTTTTGCTATCTCGCGTATGGCTTCTTCAGTGAACTCAAGTTCAACATTCTCCGACGCAAACAATGCTTTGTATTGCTTTATCAGCGCATTCTCCGGTTGTGTGAGGATCTTTATGAAATCCTCTTCGCCGAGATTGGCAAGCTCAACCCTTATCGGAAATCTTCCCTGAAGTTCCGGAATAAGGTCACTTGGCTTGGATGTGTGAAATGCTCCGGAAGCTACGAACAGTATGTGGTCGGTCTTGACCGGCCCGTATTTGGTTACTACGGTAGATCCTTCAACTATCGGCAGAAGGTCGCGCTGAACGCCCTCTCTTGATACGTCGGGACCCATTCCTTTTGAATGCCCTCCTGCCACTTTATCTATCTCATCAATGAATACAATGCCGCTGTTCTCGACCTTGCCAACAGCTTCCCTAACTGCCGCATCTGCATCTATGAGCTTTCCTGATTCTTCCTGTGTCAGCACTTTCCTTGCTTCAGCTATATTCATCTTCCGCTTCTTCGACTTCTTAGGCATCATGTTACCGAAAAGATCATTGAGATTGACTCCCATTTCGTCCAGGCCAAGAGGTCCAAGTACCTGTAACATAGGATAGTTATCCCCCGACACATCAAGTTCTATAGAGCGGTTATCCAGCTCTCCGTTCTTCAGCTGACCGCGCAGTTTATCCCTTGTGCTTGCTTTGTCAGCGGCGGACTGCTCACCTGACTCTTCATCAGATGACTTGTTCTTGCCGGACGAGGGGATGATAATGTCAAGGATCCTTTCATCTGCATTTTCCTCCGCCTTGATCTGAACTTCCTTCATCTTCTCTGCTTTAACTATATTAACCGAAAGGTCAGTAAGCTCCCTGATCATAGATTCAACATCGCGTCCGACATATCCAACTTCGGTGAATTTCGATGCCTCAACCTTTATGAACGGGGCATTTGCAAGCTTTGAGAGTCGCCTGGCAATTTCAGTTTTCCCGACTCCGGTCGGCCCGATCATTATGATGTTGTTCGGCATTATCTCATCCTTCATAATGTCCTTGACCTGCTGTCTTCTCCATCTGTTTCTCAAGGCAATTGCCACGGATTTCTTAGCGCTGTCCTGTCCTATCACATACTTATCCAGCTCTTCAACTATTTCAGAAGGCGTAAGCTGACGATGTGCGGTCGCTGTTTCAACCTTTGCCTGTGCCTGTTCACTTTTCTTCGGCCTTCCCCTACCCCTCTTCTTTGGTTCTTCGGTCACTTCCATTCCTTTCTTATTTTAGAGTTTCGATGCTGATGTTGTTGTTTGTATAAATGCAGATATCCGCCGCCTGTTCCAGTGCTTCCTTCACTATATGCTTAGCGTCAAGTTTTGTGTATTTGACCAGCATTCTTGCGGCAGTAAGCGCATACGGCGCTCCCGAGCCGATAGCCACTATGCCGTCATCAGGTTCAATCACATCCCCGGTTCCGGAAATGATAAGTGCATTTTGCCTGTCAAGAACTGCCAGCAGAGCCTCAAGCCTTCGCAGGTATTTATCTGTCCTCCATTCCTTGGCCAGCTCGACCGCTGCCCTCGGAAGATTACCTTTATACTGTTCGAGTTTTGCTTCGAACCTCTCGAAAAGCGTAAAGGCATCCGAAGTGGCGCCTGCAAATCCTGCAAGCACTTTGTCGTTATAGAGTTTCCGGACTTTTTTGGTTGTGTGTTTTACAACAGTCGGACCCATTGTAACCTGTCCGTCACTGCCGATTACGGCGATGCCGTCCCTTATCAGGCCGATCACCGTAGTTGAATGGAAGCGGATGTGGCTATTCAAGCAGATTTGTTTGGTTAGTCAAAAATTGTCAATATTGAGCGAATCCTGCTCATTTCAATTTCAATTCCCTTCTCAGTCTTGCAATTGGCAGATCAAGCGCTTCGCGGTATTTTGCCACTGTTCTTCTGGCAACTTCATATCCGCTTTTGGCAAGTTCGCGCGAAAGCTGAAGGTCCGTGAGAGGATGGCTCTTGTTCTCATTGTCAATGAGCTGTTTCAGCTTCTCTTTTATCTCCATGTTCGAAACATCTTCACCGTCGGCTTTGTGCATTGTGCCTGTGAAGAATGACCTCAGCTCGTATATGCCAAAGTCTGTCTGCACATATTTGTTCCTCACAGCCCTGCTGACGGTTGATGTATCCATTCCGATCTCTTCCGCCACTTCCTTCTCAAGCATAGGCCTGAGGCCCTCTCCGTTGCTGTCAAAGAATTCCTTCTGCCTCCTGATTATTGCCTCCATTATCTTTATCATCGTATCTCTTCTTGAGTTGATGGCTTCGATGAACCACTTGGCACGGTTGAAATTATTGAGTAGATAAGTCTTGGTATTTTGGTCAAGCGTACTCTTGCCGTTCAAGTACATATCCTTGTATGCGCCATTCACTCTCAAAGAAGGTGTGAACCTTTCGTTGATGAAGATATCGTAACTGCCGTCTCTTGACCTCACTATGAGGTCAGGGACAATGTAATTCTCGGGCTCGGCATTCTCACTGTATCCGGGTTTCGGATTAAGCCTGTGGAGAAGTTCAAAGACCTGCTTCATTTCCTCCGGCGTAGCGCTCAGCTCTTTTTCAAGCCTCTCAAAACGCTTCCTTACAATGTCATCAAAATGCATTGAGACGGCTTCCGAAGCAAGCGCTTTCAGATGGTCAGGGTATTTCCCTCTCTCGATCTGTATGAGGAGGCATTCCTTCAGGTTCCTTGCGCCGATGCCAGGAGGGTCAAGTTCTTTCTGTATCAGTTCCAGCGCAGCATTGAAGTCGGCAGGGGTAAAGTCTTCATCTTCAAATTCAGTACCGGCCTTCTTCACCTTAAGGTCATTCAGTATGTCTTCCGGTTCTTCGGTAAGAAATCCGTCCTCGTTCAAAGACCAGATTATTTCTTCAGCCGCAAAAATGATCTTCGGAGAAACATCAGTCAGATGAAGCTGAAGAAGCAGGCTCTCGTGCAGTTTACCACCATCATCCGCAATACTGCTGTAATCAAAGGCCCTTGGTTCGGTACTCTCATACGATGCGTACTCCTCGGCTTCGTTCTGAAAATATTCGTCCCAGTCGTATTCATCATTCTTGTCTGGACCTTCCGCTTTTGTATCCGCCTCCTCTGTTTCAATTTCGCCTCCGGCCTCTTCCGACATCTCTGCCGGGGAAGGATTATCTCTTACGGCATCCTCGTCCGGCTGATCCTTCTCATCATTCAGAAGAGCATCATCAGTCGGTTCGCTTTCCAGTTCGGGCCCTTCTTCGAGAAGAGGATTCTGTTCTAGCTCGCGCTTAACAATATTGTCGAGGGCAATTGACGGAATTGCAAGAAGGTTCTGGCTGAGTACAATCTTCGGTAAGAGCTTCTGTACCTGTTTCTGTGTTTGATATTGCTTAAGCATAATCAGTCCTCCAAATATCTTTTTTTCAGTGCATTGAAAAATTCCCTGCCATATTCCCGTACCAGCGCTTCCTCCAGAAATTCAAACACGGTGATGTTCTCTGTTTCTCCCTTGTCGAGAGCGTCCTGGCATTCGTAAAGCTCTTCATATCTGATTATGTTCCTCCTTTGGCCTTTGATTCGTATCGGAAAGAGATGGCAGGAGATTGGTTTGGGAAATCCAGTCCTCTTCTCATAATACGCTTTCTGAAACGAACACTTTGCTATTCCTTCTTCGTAATACGCAAAAACACACTCTTTGTCATCAACACTCTTTATGCCGAACTCCCCTTCTGTGATCTCAAGGAATCCTTCTTTCTCCAGAAGCTCTCTGTGACGCGGGCTAAGGTATCCTTTGACCGTTTCAATCAGTTTCTTCATCCGGGGCACTTCTTCCTTCAGCAACGGCGCACCGCCCGCACCTTTCAAAGTACAGCAGGCGCCGAAACATTTGCTTACATCACAGGAAAACTTCACGCTGAAGATCCTGTCGTCAATAATGAACTTTGTCAACCGCTCATCAGTAACTTGTAAAGAACTTGCCCGGCAACTGTCGCGCAAGCTGTTTGAACTCAAGCGAAAGCAAATGAACAAGGCATTCATTCACCGGCTTGCCTGACAATTCGCTTATCAGGTCAATGTGAATGGGTTCGCGCTTAAGTGTTTCAAGTATGTGCCTTTCTTCAGTTGTCATATCTGCTGTTTGCTGCCGCTCCGGCAGTGTGAGTTGCCCACCGATAAGCGGGGCAAGTTTTCTTTCAAGTTCGCATATCACATCATCAATGCATGTTATCAGCTTTGCCTGCCCTCTTTTTATCATCTCATTGGTTCCCTCTGACTGCCTCGAATGAATAAAGCCCGGCACAGCAAACACTTCCCTGTTTTGTTCCAGCGCATACTCTCCTGTCAGCACGGCCCCGCCGTTAACACTGCTTTCAATCACTATTGTGCCGATGCTCAATCCGCTGATTATCCTGTTTCTTCTCGGAAAGTTCATCCGGTCCGGCTTTGTGCCCGGAGGAAACTCGGATATGACGGCTCCGTTTTCAATCACTTCCTCGTAGAGCTTCCTGTTTTCCGACGGATAGATGACATCAACACCGCAACCAAAAACCGCGTAAGTGACATTCCCGGATCTGATCGCAGTCCTGTGTGCAACCGTGTCTATTCCCCTTGCAAAACCGCTGACAACAGGGATGCCGTAGCGGGAAACTGCCTCGGTCAATATCTCACATGTGTGCTTGCCGTATTCGGTCGGCGTTCTTGTTCCAACAATGCTTATCGAATACCTGTCAAGCCCGGTGAGATTGCCTTTGTAAAAGAACATTACCGGAGATCCCGAAACAGTCCGGAGATTTGCGGGGAAATCATCGTCAAACAATGAACACATTCTTATCTTCCTCATCTCGGCCAATTCACGGAGTTTCTCAAACTCCCGTTCAACTTCAGCTTTCCTGCCGAGAGCTTCCGCAATGTTTGAAGTCATCTGAACATCAATTCCCTCAGCCCTCAGATAACCGCTTTCAACTGCCTTAAAGAACTTTTCGGAATTATCGTACCGGTCAATAATGTTTCTGATCCTCCAAGATCCGAGATTTCTTACGGAACTCAGAAAGTACAGGTAGCAAAGATCATTCATAAGTATCGGAACCTGTTCATTTATCTCAATGCAAATTTACTCATTAAATCACATTAATTGAACCTCAAAAAACACTGCTCAAGATTACTTCTGCATCAGCGGGATTCGTGAGGGAGAAATTTCATTACATTGTAACTTCATCACTGCAAGGTTAATTTGAGCGCTAATCAATTCATCTTACAAAGATATATGAAACTGGGCGGCGTAGAGCTGAAGGATGTGAAGAATAAGTCAATAAGACAGCTTGTTGCAAACTTCCGCAATGAGTACATCTCAAACGGCATAGACGAGAAGACTATGAGCGATGACCCTGTACAGCAGTTTGAGAAGTGGTTCAGCGAGGCGCTTGAGAACAAGGTGCTTGAGCCGAATGCGTTTCATCTCTCAACATGCTCTGCAGACGGCAGGCCGTCAGGGAGGGTAATGCTTCTCAAAGGATTCAGCGACGAGGGTTTCATATTCTTTACGAACTATGACAGCCGCAAGGGCAATGATCTTAAGGAGAATGCGAATGCCTCAATGACGTTCCTCTGGCTTGAATTGTATCGGCAGATACGGATTGAAGGCAGTGTAAGCAGGATCTCACCGGAGGAGTCAGATGAATATTTTCACAGCCGTCCGCGCGGTAGCCAGATCGGCGCCGCAGTATCTGCACAAAGCAAAGTGCTTTCGGGAAGGGATGAACTTGAGAATGCGGCAGGCGAACTCGAAAAGAAATTCAGCGGAAAGGAGATTCCACGGCCGGAAAACTGGGGAGGCCTGTTACTTAAACCAATCAGATTAGAGTTCTGGCAAGGACGCGTGAACCGCCTTCATGACAGGATCCTGTACGAATCCTCCAATGGCGGCAAGTGGACAAAATCCAGACTGTATCCGTAAGATCTATGTGATCTGCATCCAGACTCACAAATGCCGGAATTCAGCTTGCCTAGAGATGATGATTTTCCTAATGCTTAAACCTTTCCGACTTCAGTCTCTCAGCTTCCTGATGCGAGTTTTGAAAGTTCTTCATCGCAAGCACCTTATCGTAATACATATCCGCAGTTGACCTGTTTCCTTTGGCATCATTTATCATACCGCTCAGGAGATTGATGTAAGCGGTAATGGCAGATTCATTTTCAGGGTCGGCCTGCTTTGTGATCTCCTCCGCCTTTACAACATATTTCTCACCGTCAAGCGGTTGTCCCAGTTTGAGAAAACTTAAGGCAGTGTAATAATTTGCTTCGCGTGCCAAAGCACGGCTTCCGTAACCGAACTTGCCGCTGTCGATCTTCTGAATGAGGTTCAGCCAACCGCTTCGCGCCTCCTGCCATTTCCCCAATCCCACATAGCTGTTGAGCAGATACTTCTCAAACAAAGGATTTTCAGGAAATTCCTGATGAAGAGAAAGCGAATATTGCTCCGATTCCATATAGTTTTTCTCATATAAAAGATAAAGATATGCAAGTACATACCTCGCCTCGTTCTTTGCATACTTTGCGCTTGCGGCAGTTTCCTTGATCTGTGAAAGCCCTTTCAGCTTGTCCCCTTTCGGGAAAATGAGCATCAGCGGCTTCACTACAGGATAGACCTCAGGAACATACTCGGCAAAATAGTTGTACAGTCCGACGCCGAACATCACATCCTTGTTTCCCGGATCGAGTTCATACGCCTCCTGAAGGAGGTTCAGCGCCTCTTTGCCGTATTCCGCCGCTTTGAACCAGTTCTCCCTGATGCTGTAAACAAGCCCTTTGTAGCCGAGCGCCCCGCCTTTATAGAACAATGCATTCTGATCATTCTCATTCTTTTCAAGAACCCTATCGGCAACCTCAATCACTTTGTCTGCCTTCTTGAAGAACTCCCCGTCAAGCGATGTATTCTCCTTATTGATGTTGATGTTCCACCATACTATCATCGCATCAAAGAAATAACCCTTGGGATCTCCTGGATCATTCCTGATGATCAGGTCCGCATTTATCCTTGCTGAATCAAACTGCAAATGATAGATCTCCCCAATGCACTTCTGAACAAGGTCGTCTGTGCTTTGTCCGAACGCCGCGGCATACGACATAAGGACAATGCAGAGCAAAGCAATATATGCGAATGTCTTCTTCAAGCAAAAGTGGTTCATTTGCAATTGCGGAATCTTATTTAACCAGTTGTTCTTAATGCCACCGGCAAAACTAATCACCGGAATCAAAAAAATGAAGGACAGTTTCTTTCAAAACTGTCCTTCGATATAAGATTATGTTGCTCCGTTACTTTGTTACGCCGGAGTTTCGTACTGACTCCGTAGTCTTCGCTGTTTTTCTGTACTTCTCATTCGCTGCCTTGATCTTCTCCTTCAAGGTTATCAGATCGCTCGGAGAAGTTCCAGGTGTCACTTTTGAGATGAAGTTTGAAGCATTGTTGTCCGTAACGGCAAGGTCAGAGCCGTCAACGGTCCCGTCACCGTTCACATCGGTTGATACATAGCCGGATTCGAAATTGAAGGCATCGTTGTCAATTGCAACAAGGTCTGAGCCGTCTATCGAACCGTCCTGATTTATGTCGCCGCTGAAGAACAGCCAGTAAGAACCGGCCTGCACGGAATTGCTTCCGTATGACTGTGACTGCGCCGAAGTGAAATCAAACGAAGAGAATACGCCCTTTGTGATCGCTTCTCCGCCTGTCTTGCTCCATGTCTCGAGAGCATTTCTGTGAAGAACCTGAATGTAGTACGTTCCCGAATTCGCATACTTGAATACGCACGGTGCCGTAAATGTAACTGAGTCAAAGACCACCCTGGAAGAGTCAACAATTGCAAACGGATTCGAGGTATTCCTTAGGTACACCCTTACCGTATCCCGCATCCTGAGGGAAGATCCGTTAAGATAACCTTCCGGCCCCATCTTGACATTCAGCTGAGTATAAAGCGAACCGCTTTCCACTGCTATGTTGTCGATGAAGAAGTTGTTTCCGAAATTACTCCTTGCCTTGAATCTGACCCTGTTTGTTCCGGCCGGCAGTCCCCACGATTTGGAAAGCCATTGTGAAGAAGAAGGTGTAAATGCCGAACCCTGTGCCGGCGCGGTGTTTAGTGAGTATGGACCGCTTGCAGATGTGCTTCCGTACAATCTTACCAGCACGGAATATGATGACCCGCCGTTTGTCGAAGTCTCAATGATTATGGAATCAGTCGAACCTGAATACGGCGAATATGCATAATCATAAGTGAGCGAATCACCGCTGGTGGAAGCAGTAAATGTCGACGTTGCAAGATACTGAGTAGTGCCGTTGGGCGCATTCCAGAAATCGTACTTTGCACTTCCCGTTCCGCTTCCGTAAGCGCTTACAGGGTCATATAACCATCTCATTGTACCACTGCCGGTCGTAGCCCATCCGGTTGGCGGGAAAGTAACGGTCGGGAATTGCTGATCCAGTTTTGTAGATACAGTTCCGACATATGGTGTGAGCGATCCGCTCAGCACGTCATTTGACGGGACTTCGTCACTTGCAATGTAAACAGAATCCTTCACCGTGTATGCTGTGCCGGACTGGAATGTCCACGGATCGAATGTTACATTGGTTGAAGTGTTTGAAGCCAGATTGCTGACCGTCTTTGTAGAAACGTAGCTTCCCGGAGTGATCTTCCTGGTGACAGTGAATGTTGCGCTCGCAACTCCGTTGTTGTTCTTTACTGTCCCCGACGGTGTTATGGTAGCTGATTCATAATAAGCAGTGCCAAGCGAACCGAGAGACAATGCCTGCACATCAACCTGTGCCGTAACCGTAACATCATTGTAAACTATATTCATCTTGAACAGACCGCCGGTCTGCATGTTCAGCATATAACCTCTTTCGGGAACTATGATACCGGCACCTGCACCGCCTCCGACTGAAGTAGATGTGAAGTTAGCCCCGGAGTTCGTTGTAAGCCAGGTTGGTGATCCGTATGTGCCTTTGAGTACCATGTTAGGATCTTCATGACAGTAGTCTGAGCCCCATCCTGAAGATGATTGTGTTGAATGCAGAAACCAGCTGTCGCCGTAGTCTGTGGTCTTGTAGAATTGCCCGCCGCTCCAGTTTGTAGCCCAGAACGTACTCTTATCGAATACGGAATTACACATTGATGGTATTTCACTGCTTGATCCGTTTGTATGGACCCTGAACCAGTTGACTCCGTTGTTCGTGGATTTGAAGATCTCAGCAAGGCCGCTGCCCGTCACACCGTCAGCAACATATACAACATTCGAGCTGTCCCACATTACAATAATGTCACAGGGGCTTCTGAACGGATATGCGCCGCTGATCTCCTGAAATGATGCGCCGTTATCTGTTGACCTGTAAAATCCGCCGCCGTCAGGTGCAAAGTAGTATTTCGAAGGATCGTTCTGATCCATCTCCAGCGGCTGACCGTAATTGCTGAAGTTTGCCGATACAATGTCTGTCCATGTTGCTCCGTAATTCGTGCTTCTCTTCACTTTGTCAGGAGAGCCTGTGATCGCAACCATCCAGATGTTCGTATCAAGCGGACTTACATAGAATGAGTGAGCTGAGCCACCTCCTGTAATAGAAGCAATGTTTGTCCAGTTCTCGCCTCTGTTTCGGCTCACATATACTGTGGAGCCGTAAACAACGAACATTGAGTTTCTGTCAAAAGGATGTTCGCAAAGATTGTTTCCTATGCCGCCGGAAGCAGTGAGCTTTGACACCCAGCTCATTGACATGGTTGCGCCTGTCGGCATGCTCCAGCCGGCGCCTCCGTTTGTTGTGTAAATTATCACGCCGTTCAGACTGCTGACAGCCCATCCCTTGTTTGCGTCAAAGTAAAAAATGTCAACGAGGTTGGCCATCATCGGATTAAGTTCAAAATTCAGGAACTTTGAACTTCCGCCCGTATTGTTCCTGATGAAGCCGCCTCCGCCGCAAATGTGTACGCTGGCATTGCTCGTTCCGCTTACGCCGGTTATGTCAGTCTTTACTCTTGAGCTTACAGAAGTCCATGATCCGTTGTTGACAAGGAGTGTTCCGTATTCACCCACTGCGGTCAGGCCGTCGGCAAAATACTTCACCTTGAGAAGATTATTTGTTGTTCCGGATGCCTCAGAATTCCATGAACTGCCTCCGTTGGTTGTCCTGTAGATACTTCCTGAATTGCCCACTGCAACTCCGTTGTTTGCATCCAGGAAGCTGATCGAATTCAACTGAACTGATGCAATTCCGGTATTGCTGTTGAACCATGTTAGGCCTCCGTCAGTTGACTTGACAACTGTCCCCGAAGCGCCGCAGGCAAAGCCGGTGCTTGAGCTGACAAATGTCACTGACTTGAGGTCATTCGCTGTTCCTGTGGAATAAAGAGTAAGGGGAGAAATTGTCTTCTGTGTCTTGTAGATTGCTCCGCTGTTTGCCGCAATCCAAACGTCATTTCCGAAAGACGTTACACAGTTCATGTTTACGGATCCATTGGGAACGCTTACCCAGGTTGATCCCCCGTTCCCGGACCTGTAAAGCTTACCCGAATTTCCCACTGCGGTCAGGTTCACTCCGTCCGGAGTGGTAACACTGTTGAAACCCTGCGCTTTGACAGAGCCGGCCGCAAGTGTACACACTAATGCTACGGCAATTGCCAAATTCAGATAGAATTTCTTCATTTTAATTGGTTGATTTGTAAATGATGGAAAAAATGGAGTGCCTCAAAATATGAGTACTGATTTTTTTAAGCAATATCAAAGCCCTTTTTGATCAGTATTCACTGATTGCAGTTATTGCTTCTGCACGCTTGAGACATCTCCGCATTATTTTTTTAAAGTCATTTTGATTGTCCGAACACTTCCTTCAACCGACATTCTGAGGAAGTACTCTCCGGATGAAAGCCCCGAACCGCTGAATACAACTTCATGCATTCCGGAGGGAACAAAGCCGTCAGCAAGCACGCCCACTAACCTGCCCATTACATCATACACATTCATTTCCACATCAGCCCCTTTGTCGAGTTCAAACCTGATCTTGGTTGTGGGATTGAAGGGATTGGGAAAATTCTGATGCAGTCTGAAGCTGTCCGGCACCTGCTCTCCCTGCTCGCTTATTCCGACAGGATCTACGATCTTGAAGTTGAGCATCATGCCGTCATCTTCATGCTCAAGATTATGGCAATGGTAAAGAAATATTCCTCTGTATTGCGTGAATTTTATAAGAGTTCTCACTGTCTCGAACGGATAAACCAGCACAGTGTCTTTCCAGCCTTTGTCAACCGGAGGGAGGTTCGTGTTTCCGTTTCGAGAATAAACCTGAAACTGCGCTTCATGGGAATGCATCGGGTGAATGTTGTTCGTCGCATTGACTATCTTCCATTCCTCAAGTGAATTGAGAGGTGTTTCCCAGTCGATCCTCAGCAACTCAAACGAGAGACCGTTGATCTTATGCATGTTCATACTCCCGCCGGTCATTGAAAGTACGAAGTTTCTTACCGTCTTTACTTCCGCCGGATTGTAATATGTGATCGGAGGCATTGTTGCAGGCACTACTCCGCCGGATGACTGATTGCCTGTTATATCAAACCTTATGATATTCAGCTCTGTCCCCTGCCTGTATGTTCCCATCCCGGGAGCGGAAAAAGCCTGAGATTTAAGAGTTACGCTTTGACCGATTGTATATGGAGAAAAGTCGGCAAGTATGTCAACTCTTTCACCAGGTGATAAGAAGAAAGAGGTAGCTTCAACCGCTTCGTCCTTCAGTCCGCCGTCACTGGCAATTATCCGGAATGCCCGGTTATCTGAAAATGCAATCTTATAAACTCTCGCATTAGAACCGTTGAGCACGCGGAATCTGTAAAGGGTTCTGTTAACTTCGAAGTATGCATCAGGCGTGCCGTTCACAAGCACAGTGTCGCCAAGATATCCGAATGTAATATCTTCCATGTTGGCGTTGTAAGTAAACTGCGGAATGTCTGCCACTCTGTGGTCCTGCAGACACAACGGTATGTCAAAATTTCCGCGGGGCAGATTGAGCTGAAGCTCGGCAGGATCATCTACAATGAAGAAGCCGGCAAATCCTTTGAATACCTGCTCTGCAGTTCTCATGTCGGCATGAGCGTGGTAGAAGTATGTCCCTCCCCGGTTCTCAACGGGAAATGTGTAAGTGAAATTGCCGCCCGGAGGTATTGCGTCCTTTGGATGGCCGTCCATTGCTTCCGGTGTGGAAACTCCATGCCAGTGTATCGTAGCGGGTTCATTAAGCTGATTGACAAAGTTCGCAGTAAAGACCGATCCCTTTTGGATCACAACGGAAGGTCCGGGATATGAACCGTTGATAACCATTGCCTGTGTGTTCTGCCCGGGCCATACTGTTACGTTGGTCTCGGTCAGCGTCATATTGCCGCCGTTTGTAAAAACAGGTGGAAACCTTAGCGGATTGCCCACAGACTTTGGTTCTGCCGAAACATTCGATGACCCGGTCAGAAGGCCGATGGGATTTGCGACGGCCATCAATGCTCCGCCTCCGATAGCCTTCTTAAGCATGTCTCTTCTCTTCATAGCTTATAAATAATTGTCAGATTCAAATTCTATTGAAAAAAGAAATGATCCCCGTCCACTCTAACTAAGTGGAGAGGGATCAGATCTGTGTGCTTCCAAAAATTGACTTGCGCCCCGTGAAGTTATTTCACGAGAAGCATCTTCTTTGTTTCAGAAAAAGATTCGCCCTGAAATTTGTAGAAATAAACGCCCGAACTCAAACCTGATGCGTCAAAGCTGACTTCGTACGTTCCGGCCGTCCTGTATCCGTCGCTAAGCACAGCCACTTCTCTGCCAAGCTGATCATACACTTTCAGCGATACATTGCCTGATGCAGGCATGCTGAACTTTATCATCGTTGCAGGATTGAACGGATTAGGATAGTTCTGGGATAGCTGGTAACTGTCTGCATTATTTGACAGCTGGCTTTCATTGGCAGTCGTAAGCACTGAGTAAGTGATGTTCAGTTTATACAGAGCGGAAGTCTGCATATTTAACATCCATCCCCTTTCAGGAACCATAATTCCCGCACCTGCTCCGCCCAGCCCTGAATTTATATTGAAAAAATTCGCTCCGCCGTTTGTCGTCAGATATGCCTGAGTTCCATAGTTTCCTGTCAGTACAACATTCGGGTCTTCATGGCAAAGGTCGGAACCCCAGCCGCTTCCGGAATTTACGGAAACTATTGACCAGTTGTCTCCGTGGTTTATGGTCCTGTACACCTGACTGCTCCCCCACGTAGTTGCATAGCAGATGCTTTGGTCAAACACCGAGTTGCACATCGAAGGCACTTCCGATGACGAAGACGGTTTTACGAGTGACCAGTTTGCACCGTTGTTTGATGACTTGAAAATATCTGCGCCGTCATCTCCCACATAAAGCACATGCGAACTGTCCCACATTACAATGATGTCGCAGGGGCTTGTGAATGGATTGCTGTTACTGACCGAAGTGAATGTTGCACCGTTATCTGTTGACTTGAAGAAACCTGTTGATGATCCGTCCGGCGCATAATAAAATGTTCCGGGATTGTTCTGATCCATTTCCAGCGGCTGTCCGTATGAACTGAAGTTGTATGAGAGTATTGTGTTCCATGTTGCACCGTAGTCTGTTGACCTCACAACCTTGTCGGGCGAACTCTCAATCGCTGCAACCCACACGTTTGTATCAAGCGGCGTTACATAAAAAGAGTGTGCGCGGGTTCCGATTGAAATTGTCGCGATCTGTGTCCAGTTGTCGCCCCTGTCACGGCTCACATACACCTTGTTACCGTAAACCACATACGCCGTGTTCCTGTCATAAGGATGCATGCAAAGATTGTTGCCGATGCCGCTGGCAGGGTTTATCTTCATTACCCAGTTGAACGCCACAGTCGCGCCGGCTGTCATCTCCCAGCTTGTACCGCCGTTCGTGGTCTTTATCACAACATTGTTAAGACTGCTCACCGCAAATCCAAGATTGGTGTCATGGTAATATATGTCAACCAGATTAGCGAGCATCGGATTGATCTCAAAATTGAAAAAGTTGGTTCTTCCGTTCTTGTTGTTCCTGATGAATCCTCCGCCTCCGCATACATGCATTTCATTGAATGCCGTTCCGCTGATTCCCCTTATGTCACTGTCTGTCCTTGTCACAACACTTGTCCAGTCACCTGTTCCTTCCTTCGTGAGGATCACTCCCCACTCGCCTGTTACTGCAATCCCGTCTGCAAAATACTTGGCCTTCAGAAGGTCCCTTGTAACACCGGATACCTGCGGTGTCCATGTCGTACCGCCGTCGTTGGTCAGATACAACTTTCCGGCATCACCAACCAGAACACCTTTCTGCTCGTCGAGGAAATTTATTCCGTTAAGATTCTCAGAGCCTATGCCGGCAGATGCCGCCGTCCAGTTTGCGCCTCCGTTGACTGACTTGTAAACCTTTCCGCCGTCACCGCAAAGGTAACCGACAGACTGGCTTACGAAATGTATTGAATTGATCCTGAATGCCTCTCCGACGTTTACGCTCGTTACAGGGGAAATTGATTTTGTTGTCTTGTAAACATTCCCCGCACTGCCTGCGATCCATACATCATTTCCGAATGATGTTACACTGTTCAGATTGTCCGTGTTGTTTGTGTAGCTTGCCCAGCTCGAGCCGGCATTTGTTGACCTGAATATCTTTCCGAGATTTCCCACAGCAATTACATTCACACCGTCAGGAGTGGTAATGCTGTTCAATCCCTGAGCAATAACCGTCGCCGAGGAGTTCAGCAATGCAAACGTCAGCATTGCAAGAAGGAGTGTAACTTTCTTCATTTTGCTTATTGTGATTGATGAATTAAATTCATTGGAATTACGGCCTCACTACTCCGATGAAGTTGCTTGCGTTGCCGTCACATATTGCAAGGTCAGATCCGTCAACTGCCTCATCGCCGTTGAGGTCAGTCACAAGGTTGCCGGATGCAAACGCAAATGCATCGTTGTCAATTGCAACAAGGTCAATGCCGTCTATGATGTCGTCCTGATTTACATTACCGGAGTATATGCAATATGCGGTTCCTTTCTGGACAAGGTTGTTACCGTAGGCCTGAGATTGAGCCGATGTAAAATCATAACTGACATTCCCTGAACCGAGGGCGACACCTCCCGCCTTGCTCCATGTTTCCAGTCCGTTTCTGTGCTTAAGCACAATGTAATAATTTCCTGCCGGGAGTATGTTGAGATTCGATCCCTGAAGTGTAAGAGAATCAAAAGTCGTGTAAACCGAATCAACCACATTAAAGGGTGAAACTGCATTTCTGATTATGACCGATAGCTTGTCATCAATGCTGGTTGAATTGAACACGGGACTGTACATACCTTCTGTGGCCGCTTTGACGCTGACAGTGTAAGCGGAAAGATTGCTTGCAGGGACTGAATATGTTATTGTAAGCTTGAAGAGGCTTGAGGTCTGCATGTTGAGCATCCAGCCTCTTTCCGGAACCATTATTCCCGCACCTGCGCCGCTGAGGCCTGTATTGACATTGAAGAAGTTAGCGCCCCCGTTCGTGGTAAGATATGACTGTGATCCGTAATTACCTGTCAACACTACATTGGGATCTTCCCTGCAAAGGTCAGAGCCCCAGCCGCTGCCGGAATTTGTGGAAACGGTATTCCAGTTTGATCCGTAGTTCACTGTTCTGAAGACCTGACTGCTGCTCCAGGTTGTAGCATAGCAAATACTCTTGTCAAACACAGTGTTGCACATTGAAGGCACTTCAGATGAAGAAGTCGGCTTAACGAGAGTCCAGTTTACTCCGTTGTTGGTGGATTTGTAAATGTCCGCACCGTCATCGCCAACATAAAGAACTTCAGAACTGTCCCACATGGCAATTATGTCGCACGGACTTGTGAACGGATTATTGTTACTTACCGAAGTGAAAGAGGCGCCGTTGTCGGTTGACTTGAAGAACCCTGTGGTTGTTCCGTCAGGTGCATAATAAAATGTTCCCGGAATGTTCTGATCCATTTCAAGCGGCTGGCCGTAACTGCTGAAATTGTATGACAATATTGTTGACCATGTTGCTCCGTAATCTGTTGACCTTACAACCTTGTCCGGTGTGCTCTCTATTGCCGCCACCCATACGTTTGTGTCAAGCGGTGTAACGTAAAATGAATGTGCTCTGCTGCCGATTGAAATTGTGGCGATCTGTGCCCAGCTCTCTCCCCTGTCACGGCTTACATAGACCTTGTTTCCGTAAACAACGTAAGCTGTGTTCCTGTCAAACGGATGCATGCAGAGATTATTGCCAATGCCGCTTCCGGGATTTATTTTCTGCACCCAGTTGTAGGCTACGGTTGCTCCCGACGGAAGGCTCCAGCTCGTTCCTCCGTTGGTAGTCCTTATTACGGCATAGTTCAGACTGCTGACTGCAAACGACTTGTTTGCATCATAAGTGAATACATCAACAAGATTTGCAAGCATCGGATTGATCTCGAAGTTGAAGAAGTTGGTCTTTCCGTTGGTGTTGTTTCGGATAAATCCACCGCCGCCGCAAACCTTAGCATTTGCAAATGAAGTGCCGCTCACTCCCCTAATATCGCTGACTGTCCTTGTAGCAACAGTTTGCCAGCTTCCTTTTCCTTCTTTCGTGATTACTGTACCGAATTCTCCGACTGCGATAATGCCTTCCGCAAAACACTTTGCCTTCAGCAGATTCCTGCTCGTCGGAACTGATTCAACGTTCCATGTCGCACCGCCGTCTTGCGTGACAAATACTGCGCCGTTATCTCCTACAGTCACTCCGTTGAGCGCATCCGCGAAACTGATGCCGTTAAGGTCAGTTCCGGATATGCCTGAAGATGAGCCCGCCCACGTAGCACCTCCGTCATTTGTCTTATATACCGCACCGCCGTCTCCGCAGATGAAACCTGTTGAGGAGTTCAGAAAGGTCACGCAGTTTATCTTGAAATTCAGCCCGGTGAATACCGTGCTGATGTGAGAGAGTGTCTTGGTGGTCCTGTAAACATTACCGGCGTTTCCGGCAATCCATACATCATTTCCGTATGATGCAATACTGTTCAGATTGTCAGAAGAAAGGGTGTAAACGCTCCAGGAATTTCCTGCATCAAGTGATCTGTAGATCTTTCCGTTATTGCCTGCGGCAAGTACATGAATTCCGTCCGGGGATGTAACGCTGTTAAGGCCTTGTGAAAGTGAAATGCCTGCATTAAGGAAAGCAATGAGCATTGCAAGCAAAAAGGCGGGAAACCTCTTTCTCATTAAGATTTGTAAATTTCAAAAAATTTTGGTCAAGTTAACCTTGCTGATTTTGATAAGCAATAGACTAAGCCGAAGAAATTGTCAACGCAATTTTTCGGTATCCATGCAAAGCTCACCTGATCAGCAACATCATCCTTCTCAGCGAAACATCCCCGCTTTGAAGTTCATAGAAATACGCTCCCGAAGGAAGTCCCGATGCATTGAATTCATACTTGTACTCGCCCTTTGCAAGAATGCCGAAGAACTCCTCAACCGCCATCTTTCCAGAAGCATCGTAAATGCGAAGAGCAGCGGCTTCTGTTCTCCCAAGCGAGAACCTTATAGTGGTTGCGGGATTGAAAGGATTCGGATAATTCTGCCGGAGTTCAATTCCTTCAGGCAGCTGGCCTCCTGTGCTTTGTATTGATGAGGCAGTACCTGTGTTGAAAAACGTGACTGTGTTGTTTCCTGCATTCGGAATCGCGAGTGTGTCGGCAGCTTTGTTGACAAATATGTCTGCTGGATTGCTCAATCCCCCGGTAACCACAACCGGTGACAGAGCAAAATTT
Source organism: uncultured Ignavibacteriaceae bacterium (assembly GCA_964615795.1). GTDB lineage: Bacteria > Bacteroidota > Ignavibacteria > Tepidaquicellales > Tepidaquicellaceae > JADJAH01. The sequence goes on along the minus strand of CAZTQR010000004.1, from coordinate 45,467 downwards.
ATGTCGTATTTCACTACCGACTGTATTCCCCAGCTTGATACATAGACATTGTCGTTCCTGTCAAGCGATATGCCGTCGAGATTTGAATAAGGAGTTGTTACGAGAGTAGTGATAGATGAGTCAGCAAAATTTACGGACCTTATTGGAGCAGATGAACCCCAGCAGCAGATCAGAAGCCTGTTCCTCACGGCATCTACATACACGCCGTTTGGCGTACTGCCGGTTGAAGAAACATATGTCCAGTACTCCTGTGTTGCAGTGTTCACTTTGTAAATTCTTCTGGCAGAAAAATCAGAGACGTACATCATCCCGGAAGCATCGATGGCAAGGTCATTGAGGAATGTTGAACCGCTGATCTGAACATTGAATGTTTCAGATGCATTGGCAATGTCATATCCTCTGACCCTTGTCCCGTTGCACACATACAGCTTGTTTGCGTGGACGGTCACTCCGTGAATGGAACTTCCGACATTGACAAACTCGCTTACGTTGCCCTGTCTGTCCCTCTGCAGGATTATCCTGCTTGCAGTATTTGAGATAAAATATTTTGATGTGACTGAATCATACGTCACGCTCTCGGGACTGCTGTATTGCGCTCCTGCATCAATGAATGAAACTGAAACAACAATTGCCTGAAACAGAGCGATAAGGATCATTGCTTTGGCGGAAACAGAAAATATCATCACGTTAATTTGAATTTGTAAAAAGAGCCTGTTAACTGTCGAGCTTAGTGCGGATCCATCTGTCCATCCCGGCTTCGAGCAAAGGCAATGGCAATGCTCCGTTCTTCAGAAGCTGATCGTGAAATTCCTTAATATCAAATTTCTCACCGAGCGAATCTTCGGCTTTCTTTCTGATCTGTTTGATCTTCATCTCACCCGTCTTGTAAGCAAGCGCCTGGCCCGGCCATGCAACATATCTGTCGATCTCAGAGGCAATGTCCAGATCTGAATTGGCAGTGTACTTTTTCATGTAATCAAGCGCCTGCTCCCTTGTCCATTGCTTTCCGTGAATTCCCGTATCAATCACAAGTCGGCACGCCCGCCACATTTCAAATATCAGTGCGCCGTACAATTGATACAGGTCATCATACATTCCGGCTTCATATCCGAGGCTTTCAGCATAAAGCGCCCATCCTTCAACAAACGAAGTATAACCGCCGTCCCTGCGGAATTTCGGAAGGTCTTTAAGTTCCTGTGCAACTGCTATCTGAAGATGGTGCCCGGGAACGGCCTCATGCAACGCAAGGGCAGTCATTGTATATTTCGGCCTTGAGGGAAGGTCATATGTATTAACGTAAAAGTATGCCGGCCTTGACCTGTCTTCAGGCGCAGAGTAGTAGTATGCCGCGGGCGCAGACTTTGCCCTGAACTCCTCCATTTCTTTCAGATCATAAGGCGCTTCGGGTAGATTACCGAACAGCCCGGGAAGCTTTGAATCCATCTTCCTGAGTATGCTCCTGAAACCATTCATGAGTGAATCCTTGTCGCTGTAAAACATGCCCGGTTCATGCTTAATATACTCATTGAATTCCTGAACACTGCCGCTGAATCCAAGAGAATCTTTTATCTTCTCCATCTCACCAAGTATCCTGTTTACTTCCTTCAGTCCTGTTTCGTGAACTTCGTCAAAAGTGAGGTCCAGGGTTGTGTAATACTTGACGATCAGATTATACCTGTCTTTGCCGTCAGGCAATGCCCAGATACCCGCTTCACTCCTGCATGCAGGGAGATAATCGTTCTTGACAAAATCATACAGTTTCTGAAAAGCAGGGTTGAGGTCCTGTGAGATGATCTCCCGCAGCTCGTTTGAAAGCGACTCCCGCTGTTCATCCGAAAGGTCCCTGCCTTTGCTCATCGCTTCCCAGAATACAGACTCACCGGGATCCTTGCTGATAATCCCCTGGATCTGCGGCAACGTCTGCTCCATAATGAATTTGGGCATAACAAGGCCTTCTGCCATGCCCTTTCTCATATTTGCAATGTCATTGTCAACAAGGGTTCCGACCTGCCTCAGCCTCGTGAAGTATTTGTTGAATTCATCTGCGTTGTCCAGCGGCTGATACTGACTCCATTGAGGTACATCTATATGGATTCCCCACTGCTGACCCATCGGCATCAGATACCCCCGGAATCTCCGGAATTCAAAGTCTTCCTCAAGAGATCTTTTAAAAAGATCATAGTTAAGTTTGTTGGATTCTGTCAGAGAGTTGTAATCAAGTCCTGAAAGTCTTTTAAGGAAATTTGAGAGTGAATCGTACCGTGCATTGATCCCTTCCTCAGAGTTGTCTGTTACCAGATCATCGTACCTGTTATCGCCGTCATAAGTGGCGCCCATAGGATAATTCCTCTTGTTAAACTCATCATAATCGCTGAATATCTGCATCAGTCTTTGATTTTCATCGGACATGCTTCCTCCAAAAGTTAGAAATAGTACTATTGCGCTGACTGCAATTTTCATGATCGTTCTCATTTCAAAATATTAAAGTTTGTGCGATTTTCTGGTGCTTACACCGACCCGTATCCGGCAACAAAAAATCCCGGTAGTCCTAAAGAACTCCGGGATCTTTTGCGCTATCATAAACCTATTACCTTACCAGAAGCATTTTCTTGGTCATCTCAATTCCTCCGGTGTTCATCTTATAGAAGTAAACGCCGCTTGAAAGGCCTGCCGCATCAAATGTGAGTTCGTATGTTCCCGCATTCCTGACACCATCAGCGAGGACCCTCACTTCCCTCCCGAGCTGATCATACACCTTTACACTGACATGTCCCGCCTTTGCCATTGCAAACCTGATCACTGTAGAAGGATTGAAAGGATTCGGATAATTCTGCTCAAGCCCGAATCCCGCCGGAGCGGAATTTGAAAGCTGTGTTTCATTAACAGCCGTTAGCACAGAATACGTGGCCTTCAGTTTGAACAATGCGCTTGTCTGCATGTTAAGTATCATTCCCCTGTCCGGATTGAGCATGCCGGCTCCTGAACCTGATAGCCCGCCCTGATATATCCATGTTTCTCCCTTGTTAAGAGATATCGCGGAGTTGGATCCGTAATTTCCTGTAGTGACAAGGGTCGGATCTTCAAGGCAGAACGATGATGCCCATCCGCTGAATCCCGTACTGTGGCTTACGCTGAAAGAAGAACCGTAGTCTGTTGATTTGTAAATGTTCGATCCGGACCATTCGGTTGAATAAATCAGGCTTCTGTCAAATACAGTATTTGTCATTGACGGTGTTTCGCTCGAGGTTACTGTCCTCACTGCAACCCAGTTCACTCCGCCGTTAGTTGACTTGTGAATCACTGCCTGGCCGCTGCCTGTAACTCCGTCTCCTACAAATATTACATTAGAACTGTCCCACATAACAAGTATGTCGCACGGGCTTCTGAATGCGTAGTTTCCGCTGATCTCGGTGAATGTTGATCCGTTGTCAGTGGATTTGTAAAAGCCGCCGCCGTCCGGAGCAAAGTAATACACGCTCGGGTTGTTCTGATCCATCTCAAGCGGCTGTCCGTAATTGCTGAAGTTCTGCTGATATGAGATCGTCCAGTTCACTCCGTAGTTTGTGGTCTTTATCACTCTGTCGGGGGAACCCGTAATTGCTGCCACCCAGACATTCGTATCAAGCGGGCTCACATAAAATGAATGCATGTTGTTGCCCATACCTGTGGCTGTTGCGATCTGAGTCCAGTTGTCTCCCCTGTTCCTGCTTACGTAAACCCTGTTGCCGTATCCGCAGAAAACTGTATTGGGATCGGTCGGATGGGCGCAGAGATTGTTGCCGATGCCGCCTGAAGCTGAAAGTTTGTTCTGCCACTGGTAAGATACTGTTGCGCCGGCGGTAAGTGTCCACTGTGCACCGCCGTTCGTTGTTCTTATTATTGCGTTATTCAGACTGCTTACTGCAAATCCTGTCGTTGCATCATAGTAATGTATGTCAACAAGATTTCCCAGCATCGGATTTATTTCAAAATTGTAGAATCTCTGATCATTGTTCTTATTGTTTCTGATGAAACCGCCGCCGCCGCAGACGTGAACATCATTCATGCCTGTTCCGGAGATCGCGTTCACATCCGTAATGATCCTTGTGTTCACTGTGCTCCATGCCGATGATCCGCTCTTCATAATGAGCGTTCCGTATTCTCCTGCTATAACAATTCCCTGAGCATAGTACTTCACATCTTTTATGTTCCTTGTTGCACCTGTGTTCTCGGCAGTCCATTGTGCACCGCCGTTTGTTGTAACGTAAACCTTGCCTTCCTTGCCGCCAACAACCCCGTTATCTGCATCCAGAAAAGATACTGCATTGAGGTCAGTTGAAACAGGAATGCCTGTGCTTGAAGATGTCCAGTTGATTCCTCCGTTAACCGTCTTATATACTGCGCCGCCGTTTCCGCAGACATATCCCGTGTTTTCGTTAACAAAAGAAACCGAATTGAGCTGAGTCGTTATGCCGAGGTCAACTTCATTCACGGGTGACGCCGATTTCAGTGTTTTGTAGATCTTTCCGTTCGATCCGGCGATCCACACATCATTGTTGATTGATGTTACGCTCTTGAGGTTAGCTGAAGGGATCGTGTAGCTTGCCCATGTGTTTCCGCCGTTCGTGGATCTGAACATCAGCCCGGCATCTCCGACTGCGATTACAAATACACCGTCCGGAGTTGTAACACTGTTAAAACCCTGTGAACGGACATGATCCGTGGCAACCATCATCAGCAATAAGCATACCAATGACAGCAAGAACTTATTAGACATTCTTCTTTATTTGTTTAGGATTGATTTTTGAATTGCGCAAAAGTAACCCGTTGCATTAGAAATTACAATCAATAATTTGTAACCCATTCAATTCCGAGCCGCAATTGCAATCCGGCGGAAGTACTGCTAAATACCTCAGATGCTAAACAAAAGACCTCTGAAGTACATTTAAATGCATACGATCACATGAAAAAGATGAATGCGGTTTTCAGAACAACGGCTAAGAAAACTGCAGACAGATTGTGAATCATTGCCGGAAGATCAGTCAGCTACCTATACACGAATAACACAATTCATTTTACCTATACGAAATGAATGCACAATA
>CAZTQR010000004.1:20892-40286 GCA_964615795.1 uncultured Ignavibacteriaceae bacterium | reverse complement strand
TTTATAAAACAAGAGCGGCGGAAATAGAATCATTCCCGCCGCTACTCTTGCCTAAATCAAGTCTCCGCTATTTCAAAAGAAGCATTTTCCTTGTCTCGCTCATGTTTCCCGCATTCAGCTTGTAGAAGTAAACTCCGCTCGAGAGCCCTGCTCCGTCAAATGTTACTTCGTATGTCCCCGCAGTTTTGAAGCCGCCTGCAAGCGTTGCTACCTCCGCTCCAAGCTCATTGTAAACCTTCAGCTCCACATTCCCCGAAACAGGTAATGAATAACTGATCTTTGTTGACGGGTTGAACGGATTGGGATAATTCTGCGACAAGGCAAAGTCACCCGGCTGAAGGGAGATGTTCGTTTCTGACACTGAAGTCTGAACACTGTAGATCACGTTCAGCTTGTAAACATTGCTTCCCTGATGGCAGATAATGTAACCTCTGTCGGGCATCATCATTCCGCCGCCGTGCCCGCCAAGGCCTGAACTGATGTCCGTCCATGTTTCGCCGCCGTTAAGACTTATCGTTGCCCGCGCGCTCCAGCTTCCGGTCATGATCACTGTCGGGTCTTCATGGCAAATGTCTGACCCCCAGCCGGAAAATGTATTGTTATGATGCGAAGAGAATGTGAGTCCGTAATTGGTTGATTTGTAAATCGTACTGCCGCTCCATTCCGTGCACCACATCAGCGACTGGTCAAATACTGTGTTTGCCATAGACGGGATCTCGCTCGATGCTGCAGTGTGAGTCTCTGTCCAGTTTACTCCTCCGTTAACAGACTTAAACACCTTTGCCTGCCCGCTTCCGGTGATACCGTCTGCAACAAACAGCACTTTCGAGCTGTCATGCATTACGATTATATCGCACGGACTTCTGAATGCAAAGTTATTGCTGATTTCCGCAAATGTTGCACCGTTGTCAGATGATTTATAGAATCCTCCGTTGTCAGGCGCAAAGTAGAATGTTGTCGGATTGTTCTGGTCCATTTCCATCGGCTGGCCGTAGTTACTGAAATTCTTGGCAAGTACCTCCGTCCATGATTGTCCGTAGTTTGTTGACCTGTAGATCTTATCGGTTGGTGAGCTCTCTATTGCAACAAGCCAGATGTTGGTATCAACCGGGCTTACATAAAAGGAGTGAGGCGTGCTTCCCGATGGGATCGTATTGCCCACAGGCGCCCAGTCTTCTCCTTTTGTTTTGCTCTTATATACCTGGTTTCCGAATACGATGAATATTGCGTCCCTGTCTGTGGGATGCAGTGAAAGGTTGTTTCCGAGAAAATTTCCTGAAGCTCCGGGCTTCACTGCCCAGGAGTAACTCACCGTTGTACCGGCAGGAAGCTCCCATGAAGTGCCCGAGTTTGTAGTTCTTATTACAGCATTGTTCAGACTGCTTACCGCAAATCCTTTTCCGCCGGAATATATAATATCAACAAGATCTGCCAGCATAGGATTCTTCTCAAAATTCCTGAAAAGTGCGTTGCCTCCGGTATTGTTCCTTATGAATCCCCCGCCGCCGCATACATGAATATCGTTAAGGGATGTTCCGGATATTGCCCTGATGTCTGTCCTTATGTTTGTTGCTGCCTGGCTCCATGAGCCAGAAGTGGGCTTGGTGAACAGCACTCCCCATTCGCCCGCAAGAGCCATTCCGTCAGCGAAATACTTTACATCTAGAATGTTCCTTGATGTGCTGACTGTTTCGGCTGTCCAGTTTGCTCCGCCGTTTACGGTCACATACACTTTACCGTTCTTGCCGCCTGCAATTCCGTTTTGTGCATCCTTGAAACTGATCGAATTAAGATCCGCGCCCGTGATGCCTGTTGAAGATGCATTCCAGGTAAGGCCGCCGTCCGTAGTTTTGAAAACCGCGCTGTTGTCTCCGCAGGCAAATCCTGCAGTCTCGCTGATGAAGCAGATGGAATTTATTGATGTGGCAACGCCCGTACTGTAAGGAGTGAGAACGGTTGAACCGACACTTGATTTGTAGATCTTGCCACCGGCAGTTGAAAGCCAGACGCTGTTTCCGAATACATAAACAGATTTGAACTCGGCTCCGGGTTCTGTGTATGAAGCCCATGAGTTTCCGCCGTTCAGTGACCTGAATATCTTACCGTCCCTGCCGGCGGCAATTACGTAGTTGCCGTCTGCCGTATGAACACTGTTAAAGCCGTCCGCAAGAAGAATTGATGAAGAGAAAGACAGCAAAGATGCCATGGCAATGACAAGCGAGAGCAAACTTCTCATTGAGATGTGGGTTTTGTTGTGAAAAATTTTGGAAACTTATAAAAACTAATGCGCATTAACAACCGCAAATTCACTGCAAAGTCAGGTGGAGCCAATTTCAGATTTAAAAAGTACTCCGTTTTTCATAAGTTTCAACAAAAGCAATAATATCGAAATGAAAAATCTCATACGGTCTTTACTGATTGTATTCTTTCTGATAATAATCAACTCAATACAGTTCTCCGCATTTGCTCAACCTTTGAACGTCCCAATTGTCTTTGTATCAAGGAATCTCCAGCATGACGGAAATTTCTATTTCCCTGAAGCAGGCTTGCTCCCGGGCATGGGGCCGTTTTCAAGAACAGCCGTGACTGGCGGAAAGCTTCTTATGCGTGATGCTTCGGGAAACATCTTCACCTTGATTGACAGTACTATGAATTTCGGCGGCATTCGCCTGATTGACGTTCAACAGCCCTGTGTGCACTGGAACGGAAGGAAGATCGTATTTTCAGGCATTGAGCATCCTGACAGCAGCTGGAGGATCTATGAATTAAGGAGTGACTTAACACGCCTCGTGAAGATCACGCAGACTGACAGGAACATTGACCTTTCACAGTTCGGCAACGCTTCTTACAGATTCAGGAAGTATGACGACATTGATCCGATCTACTTACCCGACGGAAAAATAGTTTTCGCATCCACAAGATATCCGACCTTATCCGTGTACAAGGGCTATCAGACAACTAACCTTTACATTGTTGATACAACAGGCGCAGATATGTTCAGGATCACTACCGAAAGGAACGGAGGCGAGAAACCTTCCATTGATCCGGCTTCGGGAAGGATTCTTTATTCAAGATGGTGGGTCAATATTGACAGGCCGAGCGATCTTTCGGGAACAGGAGTAACGAGGATTGATTCGCTTGCACTTACCAGCGACATTGCCAACGTTTGGCAGATCAACATAGTGAACCCCGACGGCGACATGCTCAAGCAGTATGCAACTGATGCAAGGACGCGCAAAGGCCTGTTCTCATACAGGGCAAGAGTGTTTCCCGACGGAAGGCTTGCAAGCGTTTACATCCCCTATAACTCGATGACTCTCACTTCCGGAAGTCCGGGAATAAGGATATATGACAAGGGATTCGCTGAAGCAAAGACAGTTATCGGCGTCGATACTTCAACTGCATTGTTTGTTCAGAATCCGCCTTCAACGGGGACAATGCAGCCTCCGTATGCTACAGATCCGATGCCTCTTCCGGACGGCCGCATCCTGTTTTCCTATGCCGGCTCCCCCATAAATCTTGATTTCGGAATTTACACATGCAATGCGATGGGCGGAAACCTTACTCCGGTTGTTGATCTTCCCGGCACACTGGAGCTCAATGCTGAAGTGCTTGCAGAAAGGCCGGTACCGCCTGTGGTTGACTACCTGGATGCCTTTGACACAAACAAGGTTCCTCCCACAACCAATCCTGCTACATTCTATCAGGGCGGTTTGTTCAGGTTCGACTGCCTGAACATTTACTCCAATGCACCCGTAGATGCACCGATAGACGATGCTCCCCCTATACAGAAGAATGCGAGGTTCAGGTTCTTTCTGAATTTCCAGAGGGAGAATGAATTTGGCGAAGATCAGCCTATACTCTTCAGAGAGATCCCGGTTGACAGGGACGGTAAGATAGCTCAGGGGGATATCCCCGCAAATGTTTCAATGTTTGAACAGGTTGTTGACAGCAACGGCCATGTGCTGAGGCACAGCGACGGGGACTTTTCTCACGTACTAGGGATGAACTTCGGTAACAACGGCTCGGGAACCAAATGCGTCGGCTGTCATGCGGGACATACGCTCATCACCGTTCCGTTCAATCTGTTTGAAGGATCATTTACAAATCTTTCAACATCAGCAAAAGTGAGAGAAAGCAGTTTCCTCGGCTCAAATTACAAAGGGCAGTCCGTTGTTGACCGGAAGGCACGGAATCAGGACCTTAAGGTAAACTGGATCTCCTCTGCTTCTTCTAACCAGTACGTTGTACTTAAATGGGACATTCCGATCGACGTGAGAAGATTTGTGCTCTACGACATCATGCCGAATTCAGGTAACGGAACAAACATACATGTAACCGACTGCGAAATATTTCTTTATGAGGACGGCTTGACTGTCGGACACATTCCGTCCACCGGTCCGTTGAATACAAACGGAATGACAGTGACTCTGAATACGATCACTACAGTTGACAGCGTACGCGTAGGTGTGAAAAGCTTCACCGGAACTGTAAACAACCTTAATGTTGCAGGATTGGCGGAGATCGAGACAAATGCAAGAGTCAGCTCAAACGACCTCATGCCTGTCAATGAAGGAACTGAGTTTGCGGTTGATTATTCTTTGTCTCAGAATTTTCCCAACCCGTTCAATCCTTCCACAATGATTGAATTCTCTATGCCGGCGTCGCAGAGCGTCACTCTTAAAGTGTATGACATAACAGGCAAAGAGGTTGCATTGCTGATCAGCGGAAGGATGATGGGAGGAAAGAACTCGATCAGATTCGATGCAGGTCGCCTTCCTTCCGGTGTCTATATTTACAAGCTCGAAACCGCCGGCTTTGTTCAGGCAAAAAAGATGGTTCTAATGAAATGACTATTATGGACAATAAGACCACCAAACTCGAAAGCGGTATACTGCTTCTTTCTGCGCCGTTCCTCAATGACATTTTCAAGAGGTCGGTCATACTGCTTACTGAGCACAGCCCTGAAGGCTCGGTCGGATTCATTATCAACAAGATATCCGAGTATAAGCTGAATCAGGTCGTTGATGACTTCCCGGATTTTGATGCGCCTGTTTTCATCGGGGGCCCGGTGGAACAGAACATGCTTAACTTCATTCATAAGTCAAAAGACCTGTCCGGAGGAATCGAACTCGGCAACGGAGTTTACTGGGGAGGGAATTTTGACAATCTGAAATTTCTGATAGATACCGGCCAGGCAGATCCTGATGATTTCAGATTCCTGCTTGGCTACTCCGGCTGGGGGCCGTCCCAACTTGAAGGCGAGCTCGAGCATGACTCGTGGTACCTCAGCAGGACGACCGGGGAATTCGTATTTGACAAAGACCCTGCGGGACTCTGGAGCAGTGCTTTAAGAATGCTGGGAAAGAAGTACGCGTTCATGTCAACCTTTCCTGATGACCCAAGCCTGAACTAAGTCATTCATTTCTGTCTCACGGAATCTTCACTTTCCAGTATTTCTCTTACTGATTGCTCCACAGACCTTTGCACCAGACCAAGCGACTGAAGCTTCTCGGTTTTCATTGAAACATCCGCCACCTTGTGAACCGTGTCGGCATCATTCATGGAAATTGAATTGATCAGGCCGCGGTCAAACCCTCCCGCATCGCACAATATCTCCCCAAGCCTTACTCTCGATACTCTTTCCCTTCCTCCGAAATTCAGGATAGCAGAAGGCACATCAAGTTCAGTAAGCTTGCTTATAATATCGGCAGCATCATGAAGGGCAAGTGGTGTCCTGAACTGATCATTGAACAGGTTTGCCTTCTGACCTTTTCTGAATTTCTCAAGAGTTGCCTGAAAATTGTTTGCAGTTTCGCCGTAACCTATTCCGTAAAGCAACGAAGTTCTCAGTATTAAATATTTGCATCCCTTCGAAGTGATCTTTTCCTCTGCAACCACTTTAGATTCGGCATATCTCGACTTAGGATCGATCCTTCCCGATTCGTCAAGCATACCCCCTGCATTCCCGTCATACACAAGATCGGTTGAAGTGAACAACATCAATGCTCCAAGATCTGAAGCAAGGCCGGCAATGTTTGAAGGAACTTCTGCATTGATGCTCATCACTTCCTTCTCTGTCAGTATGTCGCAGATTTCAGGCCTTGAGAGCGCTGCCGCATGCACAATTGCATCCGGACTGAACTCACCGAACAGGTCCTTGAGTGAACGCCAGTCGGTAAGGTCTGTCCTGACAGTTTTGAAACCTGAGGTTTCAATTACGTTAGTGTTGCATACGGCAAGAACTTCGTGAGACTCCGACATCTTCTCTGCAACGTATCTGCCGAGGAGCCCGCTTGCTCCGGTTACGAGGATTCTCATTTTCTGTGAATAAGTTTCTATCAGGCAAAAATACTTCAATGCGTTGATGAATGAATGCTCAAAATTTTGTCTTGCTTCAGAATGCGGAGCGAAGTCCGGTAAGCACCAGAATACAATACTGTTCATACAAGAGCTAAGTAATCAATTAGTAATCCTTACTGAGTCGAAACTTCAGCAGGAATAAATTATATTTGCATAAATCATCATCAACAGGCGGACCAATACGTCGGCGACAGCCGTCAGTCCGCTCTCCCCAAATAAATTCTACACCATACTTGCAATGAACGCACAACTCAGAATTACAGGCAATATGAATGAAGGCTTTGAAGACATACTCACACCCGGTGCAATCGAATTCTTCACCGCGCTTGAAACAGAATTTCGTGCAAAGAGAAAGGAATTACTGGAGCGAAGAAAGACTGTTCAGAAGGAGATTGATGCAGGCAAGCTTCCGGCCTTTCCGGAACATACAAAGAGCATCAGGGAAAGCGAATGGAAAGTGGCTTCAATTCCAGATGACCTGAAAGACAGGAGAGTTGAGATCACCGGCCCGGTGGACAGAAAGATGATCATTAATGCTTTGAATTCCGGTGCGAACGTGTTCATGGCCGACTTCGAAGATTCAAACTCCCCAACATGGACAAACTGTATAGAAGGGCAGATCAATCTTCGTGATGCAATTGACGGCAAAATCGCGTACACAAGTCCGGAAGGTAAATCTTACAAGCTTGCCGATAAGACCGCCGTGCTGATGGTGAGGCCGAGAGGCTGGCATCTTGAAGAAAAGAACATCATGCTTGATGGAGAGAGAGTTTCTGCTTCTATCTTTGACTTTGCGATCTACTTCTATCACAACGCAAGGAAGCTGATGGCGAAAGGTTCAGGACCGTACTTTTATCTCCCCAAACTGGAGAACCATCTTGAAGCAAGGCTTTGGAATGATGTGTTCGTCAAAGCTCAGAATCTGCTTGGTATTCCGGTCGGAACGATCCGCGCAACGGTTCTCATTGAAACAATACTCGCGGCATTTGAAATGGATGAAATCCTTTTTGAACTCAGGGATCATTCTGCCGGACTGAACTGCGGACGCTGGGATTACATCTTCAGTTTCATAAAGAAATTCAGAAACTATCCTGACCATATTCTTCCTGACCGCGGCAAAGTGACAATGACCACTCACTTTCTAAGGTCATATTCACAGCTTGTGATAAAGACCTGCCACCGGAGAGGGATCCATGCAATGGGCGGTATGGCAGCGCAGATCCCGATCAAGAACGATCCGAAGGCAAACGAAGAAGCGATGGAGAAAGTAAGGGCTGACAAGGAGCGCGAAGCAAAGGACGGGCATGACGGCACATGGGTAGCTCATCCGGGGCTCATAGCAACAGCAAAAGCCATATTCGACAAGTTCATGCCGCAGGAAAATCAGATCCATGTAAAGAGGGATGATGTGAATGTGACCGCTGATGATCTGCTTGCAGTTCCTGAAGGAGAAATAACGGAGAAAGGGCTAAGGACCAACATTGATGTGTCCATTCAGTATATGGAGGCATGGCTGAACGGCAACGGGTGCGTGCCGATCTACAATCTCATGGAAGATGCAGCCACTTCCGAAATATCCCGCGCCCAGATATGGCAATGGATACACAACTCAAAAGGAATTCTTAACGACGGAAGAAAAGTCACAAAGGAACTCTATTTCGATCTTGTAAAGGATGAACTTGAGAAGATCCGGAGCATGGTCGGAGACGATCGGTATAAGAACGGTAAGTTCGAACTTGCCGCGGAGCTGATAAATAAGTTGTCTACTGAAGAAGAGTTTGGGGAATTCCTGACACTTGAAGCATACGAAAAAATCAACTAAAACTCGAAAGGGAATAATTCATGAAAGAACGAGAGATCAAGAGAATAGAAGAGTCATGGCAAAACGACAAACGATGGGCAGGCATCAAACGTCCGTATAAAGGAAAGGACGTATATGAACTGGCCGGATCTGTAAAGATCGAGCACACGGTAGCAAGACTCGGTGCAGAGAGACTGTGGAAACTGCTTCACACCGAAAATCTTGTAAGAGCCCTTGGAGCGCTTACCGGAAACCAGGCAGTGCAGATGGTTCAGGCAGGCCTTAAATCAATTTATCTCAGCGGTTGGCAGGTTGCGGCGGATGCAAACAATGCCAGGCATACTTATCCTGACCAAAGTCTCTATCCAGCAGACAGTGTACCCGCAGTTGTAAGGAGGATCAACAATGCGCTTCTCCGTGCAGACCAGATCACACACATGGACGGCAGGGATGATGTACACTGGCTTGCGCCAATAGTTGCAGATGCTGAAGCAGGTTTCGGAGGCCCGCTTAATGCCTTTGAACTGATGAAAGCAATGATAGAGGCAGGCGCGGCGGGTGTTCATTTTGAGGATCAGCTCAGTTCGGCAAAGAAATGCGGCCATCTCGGAGGGAAAGTGCTTGTGACAACGAGAGATTTCATTAATACACTGGTCTCTGCAAGGCTGGCGGCGGATGTAATGGAAGTTCCGACGATCCTTGTTGCCAGAACCGATGCGAACAGCGCACACCTTCTCACAAGCGATATTGATGAAAGGGACCATCCTTTCATGACCGGAGAAAGAACGGAAGAAGGATTCTACAAGATAACGGGCGGTCTGGAATCTGCAATTGCAAGAGGCCTTTCGTATGCACCCTACGCCGACATGATATGGTGTGAAACAGCACATCCAGATATGGAAGAAGCCCGCGACTTTGCAGCGGCAATTCACGAGAAGTTTCCCGGCAAACTGCTTGCGTACAATTGCTCACCTTCATTCAACTGGAAAAGAAACCTCGATGATGCAAAGATTGCGGCATTTCAGGAAGAGCTTGCAGGCATGGGGTATAAGTACCAGTTCATAACGCTTGCCGGCTTCCACTCGCTGAATACGGCTATGTTTGAGCTTGCAATGGGATACAGGAGCGACGGAATGACAGCGTTCACAAAACTGCAGGAGCTTGAGTTTGAACTGGAAAGGACCTGCGGATATAAAGCAGTCAAGCACCAAAGCTTTGTTGGAACCGGTTACTTTGACAAGGTTCAGATCGCAATAACTTCCGGTCATTCTGCAACCACAGCTTTGACCGGCTCAACTGAAGAGGAGCAGTTTACAAAATAAGCAGAGCAATTTGCGACCTTTGATACTCAGCATGTAAAGATGTTGAGGTTTCGGTTTATTATTGATAAGTTGATCTCAAAACAAAACCAAAAGCTATGAAAACTATTCCCGCACTTATGATCACAATGATTTGTCTCATTGTGTTTGCAGTTGTTGATTCCAGGGCGGACGTTGAATTCATGAACGGCACTTATGCCGAAGTGGTTGACAAGGCGAAGCAGGAGAACAAAATAATAATGATAGATTTTGTTACTGACTGGTGCAAATGGTGCGTAGAAACGGACAGGAAAGTTTATACTGACCCTGACGTTTTCGCATGGGCAAATGCAAATCAGATCAACTGGAAGATTGATGCTGAAAAAGGCGAGGGCCCCGACCTTGCGAAGAAGTACGGCGTCAAAGGATATCCGACGATCGTTTTCACTCAGCCTGACGGAACTGAAATTGACAGGATCTACGGCTACCTGCCTGCTCAGCAGTTCCTTGCAGTAATGAAGGATTACCATTCAGGAGTAAATACTTACGCAGCCCTTAAGGCGGCCGTTGAAAGTGAGCCGGGAGATCCCGCTTCAAATTACAAGTATGCAGACAAGATTGTTTCCACCGGTCTTGAAGCTGATCCAAAACCCTATCTTGAGAAAGTAATCTCATCCGACCCGGGAAATTCAGCAGGTTATACTGATGATGCAAAGTTCCTGCTTGCATACCTGAATGAAGATGAGAAAGCACTCAGTGACGCATTGAAGGAATTCCCGCAAAGCAACAAGGCAAAGGACGGTAACATGAACCTTGCATCATATTACAGTTCAAAGTCGGATTTCAAGAAGGCAAAAGAGATCTATGCACAGGCATTCAGCCAGTTCGGCAAGGATGATTTTGACCTGAGGCAGGGTTATGGACTTCTTCTGATCTCGGAGGCATACACAATTTCGAAAAATGAGAAAGCCAATGATAAGGACCGCCTGGAAGGAGTTGCGGTATTGAAAGATTGCATTCCTTATGTAAGCGGCACAGTTAACGAAGCCAGCGCATACTATATTATGTCGGATCTGTATCTGCAAAACAAAGATCTTCCAAAGGCAGAAGAGTGCATTGACAAGGCCATTGCCATCTACGACAAGAAGTCATACAGGGATCAGAAGCTTAAGATCGAGAAGGAAAAGACCAAGGCAAACTGACTTTCGGAATCATATAAAATCCACATTCGCGCGGCGCTCAGGGCGCCGCTCTTAATTTTGATGAAAATCATGAAGAAGCAAGATTACAACAATCACAAGCAATATGTTCCCGGCTTCCATTTTGTTTCATTCGCAATACTGTTGGCTGCGTTTGCGTTGTCTGTATGGAATCTGATAATCGGGTCAGGTGAACTCACAATCCGAATCACATTCCTGCTGATCACGGCATACCTGATGCTGACGTTCTTCTATTTCAGGGTCTTTGCTTTGAAGGCACAGGACAGGGCGATCAGGGCTGAAGAATCGCTAAGATATTTCCTGATAACCGGCAGAAGATTGCCTAACGGCCTGTCAATGAATCAGATAGTTGCACTTAGATTTGCTTCGGACGATGAGTTTCCACAGCTTGCAGATGAAGCAGTCGCTTCAGGGATTGGGGGTGATGAGATCAAGAAGAAGATCTCTGTTTGGAAGGAAGACAACTGCAGAGCATAAAAAAAATCAGCAGGCGTATGCATATGCTACGCCGGCTGATTAAATCGATGGAGGTCAGTAAGGATCAAGAACAACTGCAATTATGGTGTCGGACTAAAAATCTTGAAAGAATGAAGGAGAAAACAATAATGGATCTCAAAGAACAAAATAGTCTGAACGACAATTGCGCAAAAAATTCCCTTTACAATATGGACAAATATCCATATGTTTGAACCAGGTTAACCCAAAAAACTCAAAATCATAAAGATACATCGCTCAAGACCGTTCAACCCCAAATTTTGAACGGTGAAAGGAGAACGAGTGATGTATCTTTTTTATTAGCTCAAAAAAGCCTTAAACTCGTCTTTTAAACCCTCTTGGTAGACAACAGTATCAGAGTTCCTCGTACTTAGTTATGAAAACGCCGCCTTCAGTGTAAATGTATATGTAACTCATTCCTGATGGCTCAACAACTCTTGTAAAAATCAACCAGTCGCTCTTCTCAGTTACCTGAATATTTTTGCTGACTGATGCACTTGCGTTTTCGGTAGCCGCAAATCCGATGAAACTCAGAACTACAATGAAAAGTGTTAAGAATGACTTTGTCATGGATTTCATTACTGTTATCTCCTTTCGATTTAATGCAAATTACATACAATTTGACGGTAATACAAAGAAATTTTTTTAACTTTGTCGCAGATTTTTTCCCGGCATTCCGTGACAACCCCTTAAATAGTGTTGATTTTGTGCATTTAAGGCATTAAATTTGAGTACTTTACGATACCATTTGTCGTAATTTTTGCAAATTGCGGAAGATTAAAAATGTATACACATTCACTTTTTGACCTTTTCAGGACCCTTGCAGACAAGGAAATGATGAAGTTTGGCAAGTTCCTGAAATCGCCTTATTTCAATAACCGAAACACTCTGTTCCGTCTTTTTGAAGTACTCAGGACCTTTCATCCCGAGTATGACCATAAGAATCTGACAAAGGAGAAACTCTTTGAGAAGATATACAAGAACAACAATTACAATGATTCTACTTTCCGAAACCTTATGTCGGATCTCCAGCAGGCGGCTCTGACATTTCTGAAACTGGAGTCATTCAGGAAAAATGAGGTTGACTCAAGCTTCTTCCTTACGGACGAACTTGCCCAAAGAGGTCTTGCGAAGATTTTCGATGAAAGGATAAGGCAAACCGACAGGCAACTCGGGCTGGACAAGGAGATCAGCAGTGCATATTTTCTGAGCAAATTCAGGACACAGACCGATCAGTTCTACATGAACCTTCAGTCGGCCAGGGTGCTTAAGAAATCATTTGTGGAATCTGAATCAAAAAAGCTGGTAAACGGAATCATATTCATGATCAGCTATTTTGTTATCGAATCCGTAAAGCACAATGACAATCTGCTGAAATACTCTCGGACATACAACATCTCCGGCAATATGAAGACGGTGACTGATTTCATGAAGCTCTTTGACTTTGCCGCAATTGTCAGATTCATCAAGGAAAACTCGGAGCTAAGGCTTTCAATCGTGGAAGCCTATTACAAACTCCTTCTCACTTACATAAACTTCGATCAGGACAAATTCTATTTTGAACTAAAGAAATTCCTTATCGCAAATGCCGGTGAGTTTTCGCTGGTTGACAATCACTTCCTTTTTGCCAGGCTCATGGATTACTGCGTAATTAAGAAGAACTCCGGGGCAGTTACAAGCTTCAATATAGACGTGGAAATTTTCGAAATTCTGACAGAAATCATAGGAAAGGGCTATTACAAGACTGAATCCGTAAATTATATTCCTTTTGATCTCTACAGAAACTACCTCTACAACTGCATTTCGCTTAAAAAGCTCGACAAGATGGAGGAGTTCATAATGGAGTTCACATCAAAGCTCAATCCTAATCAGATCGCCAATGTAGAGAATTACAGCTATTCACTTCTGTCATTTGAAAGGGGCGATTACGGTAAGGCCCTGGATTTGTTAAATAAGATCCGCTTTGACCAGTTCATATACAAGCTGGATATGAAAAACCTCTCGCTGAAGATCTACTACGAACTGGGACAGTACGATTCCGCATTGTCCGTGATTGATACCTACAAACACTTCATCAACAACAATGTTCTGGTTTCAGACAATAAGCGGGTGATGCATTCACACTTCATCAGCTTTGTGAACAAACTCATCCTGCATAAGATATCCACAAGGAACATAAGCTTGTTGTATCTGGAAGACAAGGTCAGGAAGTCGAAGAACACGCTTAACAAGGAATGGATCCTTGAAAAGATACAGCAGGAAAAGCTCAAGGCGGGCAAGAAAGCTGTATAGAATATGAGCCGGTTCTTAGCCGGCTCACTGAATCACTTGTCTGACTTGCCGCCTTTCATGCCTTCGTGTTTATGGCGGGACCTTTCGCTGAACTTCTCAAGTTGTTCCTTTGTAAGTACACCTTTCATTTTTTCAATAAGCTGTTCCCTGTTTCTCTCACGAAAGGCATTCCTTTGGTCTTTGTCCAGGCCGCCGATCTTATCACGCTCATTTTCAATTCTCTGAGATTCCTCAAGGAATATGCTGTAAACCTGCTTGTATTGGTCATCCGACAGCTGAAGTTCCGTTTTCAGCATGTCAGACCTGTGCTTGGCAAATTCTTCCGGAGTTTTGTGCGGCCTGCCTTCCTGCTGTGCGTACAAGCTGCCTGCAAGGAAGGTCATCAGCAACACAGCGATCAACATTACTGTCTTCATTATTATTATGGGTTTTAGTTAGTGTTTGGAAGTAAGACAAACCTGTTTGGAGAAGGTTTAAGGAAATAAAAAAGGCTTCCTGAATTCTTCAGGAAGCCTCGGATGAACTTTGGTAGCGGGAGAAGGACTTGAACCTTCGACCTTCGGGTTATGAGCCCGACGAGCTACCAACTGCTCCATCCCGCGATATGCAAATATAGGAAAATTGGTTCACACGGCAAAGCCATTTCTGTGGTTGCATAGCAGAAATTGGTAAAGCCACTGCAAACACAAAATTCAAAATTCCGGATCGGTCAATATTGCAACTGACCGCCATACTTCAGGCAAATATCTGCAATCATCGGCAATAGTGACAAAATACTAAATTGATTTTGGGATTCGATGAAATTAAATTTCTAAGATTCAAATTCAAAAAATCTCTCCAGCATAATAATGAAGATAATTGTTTGTGTATCATTAGTTCCCGACAGTACAACAAAGGTGAAGATCTCCGGCAACGGCATGTCAATTGATGACAGCGGTGTCAGCTACATTCTCAATCCATATGACGAATTTGCCGTGGAAGAGGCCCTGCAACTGCGTGAGAAGAACGGTGGCGAAGTGATTGCTTTGTCTTTCGGCACCGACAAGGCAAAAGATGCTATAAAAAAGGCTTTTCAGATGGGCGCAGACAAAGGTGTTCTTATCAAGACGGATTCTGCGGAATTTGATTCATACTCAGCCGCCAGGAATCTTGCCGATTACATAAAATCGCAAAACCCCGACCTTGTACTTATGGGAAAGCAGTCGATCGATTTTGACGGGCTTCTCTTACCGTCAATGATCTCGGAAATGACGGGAATGCCTTCGACAAGCGTTGTGGTGAAGCTTGACATTAGCGGAACGAGCCTGACCGCGGAAAGGGAAATTGAAGGCGGCAAAGAAGTGCTTCAGCTTTCAATGCCGGCGATAATCGGCGTTCAGAAAGGAATAAATGAGCCAAGATATCCCAATCTGAAAAGCATAATGGCTGCAAAGTCAAAGCCCGTTGAAGAGATCGGTGCAACATACAACGGAAATATCGTGAAGACAGTCGAAATGAAGCTTCCTCCTGCAAAATCTGCAGGAAAGATATTCAGCAACGGCAAGGATGATGTTGCTGAGCTGGTGAAGCTTTTGAGAGAAGAAGCAAAGGTAATCTAATCTAAACAACAGGAAGAATTCATGCCAAATAAGATATTAGCATTTGCCGAACTGAAAGAAGGCAATTTTAAGAACTCTGCATTCGAGGTTGTATCGGAAGCATCAAAGCTTTCGAAAGAGTGCGGATGCGAAATGACTGTGCTGACAATCGGCGACATCAGTCAGGAACAGGCCGACAGACTCGCAAAGTATGGCGCTGTGAAACTTACGGCAGTAGGGCTGAAGGACCTTAATTCAAAAAGCGGTTCTGCAGATCTCAGGTACTCCCCTACAGCATTTGCAAAAGTAATAAGCAAGTTTGCTGAGAAGGAAAACGCGGATGTAATAATCATGTCTGCAACCTCTCTCGGCAAGGAACTTTCCGGCAGGGTTGCAGTCTCAACGGGTTCAGCAGTATTCAATGACTGCATTTCACTTAGCGTTACTGACGGTAAGATCACTGCATCGCGTCCCGTTTATGCAGGAAAGAGCATTGTCACGATAAATTCCGATTCTGCGAAGCTCGTAATTACAATTCGCCCGAACGTATTAAAACCGGAAATTTCGGAAGGCGGAAATGTAGAACTGACAGCGCTCTCACCCGATGAACTGGGAATCGGTGCACAGGATTTCGGAGTGGTTGTAAATGAAGTAGTGGTCAGTTCAGAGAAGCTTGATGTAGCCGAGGCCGACAGGATCGTATCCGGAGGCAGAGGACTTAAAGCACCGGAGAACTTCAAGCTTGTTGAAGATCTTGCAGCGGCGATCGGCGCTGCCACGGGCGCATCAAGGGCAGTTGTTGATGCCGGCTGGAGGCCGCACTCAGAGCAGGTGGGGCAGACGGGAAAGACGGTTTCGCCGAGCCTTTACATTGCCTGCGGAATAAGCGGGGCAATTCAGCACCTTGCGGGCATGTCATCATCAAAATGCATAGTGGCCATAAATAAAGACAAGGATGCACCGATTTTTCAGGTTGCAAACTACGGAATTGTGGGAGATGTCTTTGAAATACTTCCTGCCCTGACCGATGAAATGAAGAGAGTGGTGTCTCAATAAGCAATCAGGACAAATCACAAACCAAGAATTTACGAGCCGGTACGCCGGATAAGACCGCAAATGGATTATTCAAATGAAAACATACAGGTTGACATCTTCGGACTTTCGCTGACGCCTTCTATGAGCGGCGGAGGATACGCCATCATTCTCAAAGAAGTGTCGGGAACGAGAAGACTGCCAATTATCATCGGCCAGTTTGAAGCGCAGTCAATCGCTCTTGAACTTGAAGGAATAAAGCCCCCGAGGCCTCTGACTCATGACCTTCTCAGGGAGGTAATTGAGATATTCGGATATTCTGTAAGCCACGTTATCATCAATGAACTTAAAGATTCGACGTTCTATGCAAAGATAAAATTCGACTCCTCCGATATTGAAGAAATTGATGCCCGGCCTTCGGACGCAATTGCTCTCGCACTTAAGTTTTCATCCCCGATCTATGTAAGTTCCGAGATAATGGATGAGATCGGATTTGAGCCGGAGTTTGAAGAACAGGTTCTTCCGAAGCAGGAACAGCAAGCCGGTGAGATTCCGGGTCAGGACGAAGAGGAAAAGCCTGAAGATCTTACAAAGGACCTTTCTGTTAAAGAAAGAAAGCTTCTTCAGCTCAAGGGAGAGCTGGAAGAGGCGCTGACAAACGAGGATTACGAAAAAGCGGCACAGCTTCGCGATGAAATAAAAAAGCTTGAGATCTCGAACCTAAACTAATTCATTCATCTAAAAAAGATCAGATTGAAAAGACTAATTGCTTTGGTATTTGTTCTTGGTTTGTTGTGGGTTCCGGCAGATTCGCGTTCACAGTTTGCTGTACAGGAAAATGCAGGTGATGATCTTTCACCCGGCAAGCTGAGCATGAAGTTAAGTGACAAAGATAAGGATAAGAAGAGCAGAAAGCCAAAGATCAGTCCAAGCGCCGGTTTCGGTATCGGAGTTGCATCAATTGACGGGCAGGTCGGATTCACGTTTACAGCGCTTGCAGAGCTGCGGGCTTCGCAGGTCTCGGTTCTGCCTCAGGTTACATACTGGAACGCAGACAAGCAGACGAATTTCGAAATGGGCGTAGTGTCACAGTTCTATCTGACTTCAACTCCCGTTTCACCTTATGTTGATTTCGGCATTGGAGTCAATTTCTATGACTCCGATACGCTGAATTTCACAAAGGCAAGTCTGATTGCAGGCGCGGGCCTTGAATTCAAGAACTTCAGCAAGTCGTTCATTTTCTTTGTTGACGGCAAGTACAAACTGATAGCCAGCAATACCGGCAACATACCGTGTTTCCTTATCACAGCGGGGATGAAGTTCCCCTTTCACTGACAACTAAAACGGATCTGTTTTGTGCGTAAAGGATGTACGTCTTTTACGCATTTTTTTTATGAAGAACTTTCTGATTGACATAGGCAACTCAGCTATCAAAACTGCATGGTCGAGCCCGAATTCACTTCAGCTTAAAAAAGCAGGCAGGTCTGACTATGACAAAAAGTCGTTCCGGAGTGAGTTTGAGAAGATCCTGAAGGCATGCCGGAGAGATTTCAGAGAGGAGCCGATTGTTGCAGGTGTATCATTGCTTGATGAAAGACTTCGCGGAACGGTCAGAAGCGTGATCAGGAAAGTTCTCAATGCAGAAACGGAATTTATCTGCCCTGCATCAAACCTTCCTTATAAACTAAAATATGCTGAGACCATTGGGTCTGACAGGCTTTGCAGTTCAGCAGCCTCTGTGATGCTGTCCGGCAGTCCGGTTGTACTGACTATCGACTTTGGTACCGCAACAACATTCACAATAGTCAGTAACGGATCTCTTACAGGCGGGATGATCTCTCCGGGAATTGGAACGTCTTTCTCCGCACTGATATCAAAGACGACGTTGCCAAAGGTGAAACTGCGATTTCCCGGTTCGGTATTCACCGGAACAACTGAAGAGAACATTCGCGCAGGAGTCCTTTATCAAAGTCTGTTCACAGTTGAGAGAGTTATCGAAGAAGCAGGCAGAGAGTTCGGACAGGTATTTACATGCTGCACGGGCGGCTATTCCAGGTTGATCTTCGAAAGAACAAAGCTGATAGACCTGCGTGACCCTTTTCTTGTTCTGAAAGGAATCAACATTATCATTTCTTCATGAAGATAATCACAAAGGAAACCATTGTGCCAACGCAAGGCAATTGCCAGATTGTCAATGTCACTGACATAGCGGGCAGGCAATTGGCCGACAGCAAACTCAAGAACGGAAATTGCACAGTCTTCATTATAGGATCCACAGCTTCGGTCACTACTATTGAGTATGAGCCCGGCCTGATGCAGGACTTTCCGAAACTAATGGACAAGCTGATCCCCGCTTATTCAAGGTATTTTCATAACGACACCTGGGGAGACAACAACGGTCATTCGCATCTGAGAGCTTCGCTTGTCGGAGCCTCAGTCTGCATACCCTTCACCGATTCAGCGCTGATGCTCGGTACATGGCAGCAGATCGTTCTAATTGATTTTGACGAAAGGCCGCGCAACCGCAGGCTGGTTATACAGCTTATCGGAGAATGATCCGCCACTTCAAAGAGGATCTTTACTTCTACCTGATCTTTCTTATTGCCGCAATACTGCGCGTCTATGACATAGAGACCAAAAACCTCTGGTTCGATGAGATCTACTCATGGCACATTTCTTTGTCAGGGTTCATAAGAATAGTTGCAGAGACTTCAGGGGATATTCACCCACCGCTGTTTTACTTTGTACTTAAGATCTGGATGTTTGTCTTTTCTGATTCGGTCCTTTCTATGAGAATGCTCAGCGTTGTTCTTTCACTCGCTTCAATGGTATTGCTGTGGCGGTTATCCCTCCTTCTGCTTGCAGACAAGACTCAGACGGCGCTCGTGCTGTTGATGTATTCCCTGTCCCCTCTCAACATCTTTTATTCGCAGGAAGTCAGGATGCTCAATCTCAACCTTTTTCTTACTCTCACATCCGTTTACAGTTTTGTAAGATATCTCAAAGCACCCAACGTCAGGACCGGCATCATATACTGCCTTGCAACAGCCCTTTCGCTGTACACACATTACTTTGCACTTTTCATACTCATTGCGGAAATTGTCTGCGCCGCATACATATACATCATAAATGAGGATCGAAGAAGTTCAATCAAGCCATTCTTCAAATATCCTGCATTCGCTTTTGCAATGTTCATGCCCTGGCTCCCTATTATGATAGGGCAGGCGTTAAAGGGACAGCCATGGAGAAGTTCACAATCGGCAGGAGAAGTTGCGGCCGCAGTGTTCTCCTACTTTCAGGATATGTTCCTGAGCGT
>CAZTQR010000004.1:0-20882 GCA_964615795.1 uncultured Ignavibacteriaceae bacterium | reverse complement strand
GTATCACACTTATGAAAGCATGGCAGTATCTTACGTCTCCCGGGTAGTTTCGCTCTCAGTAATGCTGTTTCTTTTCCTTTGCATCATGAGGACTGTGAACTCCCGCCCGAAAGTACTGCATCCTGCGCTGGCGGCGGTGGCCCTGTTCATTATTCCGCTTGTGCTTGCCGCAATTGTATCATTCAGGCAGAGCATTATAATGTCGCGCTACCTGAGCATACTTGCACCGTATCTCTTCATTTCGCTCGCATATTTTTCTTACAGATATTACTCAAAGAGGACAGCGGCCATTTTGTGCATTTTAGTGTGTGCAGTGAGCGCATTCGGGGTATCGGTCAATTATTCCAATCAGTTCAAAAATAATGATTACAGAAAGGTCATATCCTATATCGAGCGCTCGTACATGCCCGGCGACCAGATAATAGTTGAACCGCATTTCATGGGCTGGTCCATAGACTATCATTCAAGACACTCTGACAATAAACTGCCCTCTCCTTCCGTACTGGGCTGGAATCTGGGAATGCAGTTGGATTCGCTTGGAAAGATACCGGGGCTCGGCAGATTCTGGCTGATACTGGATTACAGTTCTATGGACAAGCAGGGATACGATTCGATCGAAGGTGCCGTTCAAGGACTTGGCTTTAAACAGGTATCTGAAAAGAGCTTTTATGTTGTGCCAGACAAAGTCAATGTCAGGCTGTTTGAGAAGGCCGGCAGTAAGTGATTTTCAAGGCCGTGTGGCGGGCATCTTGAGCAACTTGAATCCGTAACAGACTGCCTGCAATATTGAGGCGGTCATGTTTGCAATTTTATCAAATTGAAACATCATGCTTTAGCTTTCTTTTGAACGCGCAAACTAATATTTTGCGCATAACCCAAAGATAATTTTTCTCGAAACTTGCAGAACAAAGGACCATTCATTTTCAGAAAGGCAAACTTCGGTTTTTACACATTTTTGGCCGCGCTTTCGCTCACCGCTTTGCTCTCATTTGCATTTTACTTCCCTTCCGATATACAGGATGATGTCAATAATAAGTTTACCTATGTCGGGAACATTACACTTACTGTTACCAACTATGGGACAATCGGAAACGGTTTTGTAAATTTCCCGAACCAGCCTTCCTGTCAGTATCCGAAGAATTCAGGAATCGAGCACTTGTTTGTAGGGGGCCTTTGGATAGGAGGTTCAAAGAACAATGAGATCAAAGTGACTACGGCGGCAGTGGACGTATCGAATGCAAACCGTACCGAGGGATTCGAATTCACTAACGCACCGGGAACAGGCATTCTTGAAAGGTCAACATTGCAGAACTCTCCGAACTTCAGGCCTGACGCGATTTCCCATCAGGATTTTGTCTGCGATTTTTTTGACACGAACACATCCGTGAACGGTACTGTGATCCAGAACCATAATCCGCTCGGAGTCAAAGTTCTCCTGCAGACGTATTGTTATGATTTCAACTTTGCAAACAACTGGGTGATTCTGAATTACAAGATCGTGAACATCGGATACCGCGGAAATACGGATCCGATCGACAGCATCTTCATCGGGCTATGGTCTGATGCAGTTGTAAGAAACACGAACATTACAGTGCCGGGCGGAACTTCATTTTACAATAAAGGTGCGGACGGATACATTGACACTCTCCGGATGGCTTATGAGTATGACTACAACGGGGATCCCGGATTCACAAACAGCTACATTGGTTTCAAGCTTCTCGGAACATCTCCCACACTGCCCAATGAAGATATTGGCGACAAGACCTATTTCACAATATGGCAGTTCAGAAATAACACTGATCCTGTTTATCTTTCACCGCAAACAGATGAGAAGAAGTTTGTAAGGCTTAACGGCTATCTTGAGAACGGCCAGAGGATTGACACCAATCAGATCAATCAGCTCAGGCAAACACCCAACAACAGGTCGGTCCTGCTTTCTTACGGTCCGTACAGAAGAACCGACGGATCCGTAATGAGTCTGAATTACATTCAGGACACTATAAATATCGTATATGCCGTAATTTGCGCGAAGAAGAACGGAACGGATCCGGCAACACTCGACACGGATTTTCAGAAGCAGAACTTATACACAGCCGCCGGATGGGCCCAAAGCGCATACGATAACGGATACAAGCTTCCTTCCCCTCCTGATGTGCCGAAGGTAAGGACAGTGCTTGAAGATAAGAACGTAACGCTTTACTGGGCTGCGAATTCGGAGAGTTCCGTTGATCCAATTTCAAACATTCAGGATTTTGAGGGATACAGGATCTACCGGACAAATCCCGGAGCAGACCTCAATCTCGAGGAGGACCTTACAACTCAGCTGAGGATTGTAGGAGAGTTTGACAGCGCATACAATAATGTAAGCAACAACACCGGATTCAACTTCATAAAGCTTCAGAGTCCGAAGTATTTCGAAAACGATACGGCGGCTTATTATTACAGGTTTGACTTCCCGAACCAGCTCAACGGATTTCAGTATGTTTATTCGGTCACTGCTTTTGACAAAGGCGATGTCACTCAGAATCTCGGTTCTCTTGAAAGCAGTATACTCGGAAACTCACAGAGGATAATTGTAGGGACTCCGCCAAACAATAACGCTGATGCCGAAGTCGGAGTCTATCCAAATCCGTACTACGGAAGCGCAGCATGGGATGGTTCCGGCAATAAGAAGGAGTTGCTGAGAAAGATCTACTTCTACAACCTGCCATCGCAATGCGAGATTTCGATCTGGACTCTTGCCGGCGATCTTGTTGACAGGTTCAACCATGATGCATCAACCTATAACGGAAGCGATATCGAATGGTTCAACACTTATTCTGACGGCACACAGAAATTTGCGGGAGGTGAACATGCGTGGGATATGATATCTCAGAACGACCAGGCAATTGCATCGGGACTTTACATTTTCACCGTGAAAGATTCTAACACAGGCGAGATCAAAAAGGGAAAATTCGTCATAGTAAAATAATGAGTTTAATCTAAACAGCATAACAATGAAAAATCCAAGATACATTCTTCTCATACTGATGGCCGGATACATTATGTATTCTCTCGGCTTCAGCATAATGGGCAACGGTTTCGTATTCAGGACCCTTCAGGAGATCCAGACAGTCTCAAATGACACGCTGGTTTTCGGAAGGGACAAATCACCTTACAACGGAGACTCTGTTGAGATCATAGCAAGAGTTGCCGCGCCGCCGAGGGTCTCACCCGCTAACGGCGACAACAGAACTCTGCTCAGAGGCACAAGCAGCTGGACCTGTTATGCACAGGACACTGCAAGCGGACTTTGGGGAGGTATTGTGATTAGGCAGGGTTCAAGAGGAGATCAGACAGGCCTTGACCTTCTCGATACGGGCGCAATCATAAAAGTGCGCGGTGTGATACAGGAATTCGGATCAACACAAAGCAGCAACTTTGCAAACACTCTTACTCAGCTTGCACTTGACACAGCCGACGGATATACAATTTCAATTCTGGGAAATGCCGGAAAGAGGCCGACTCCGAAATCAGTTACTGTCAGTCAGTTTGCCACCGGCGATTATCCGAATGGCGGAAGCATCAACTACCTTGACGGAGAAAAGTATGAAGGCATGTATGTGGAGATCAGAAATGTTACCGTAGCCGCAGGCGTGGGCAACAGACAGCCGTGGAGCGTCGTGGATGAAAACGGAAACAAGCTCTACTTCAGGGATTTTTCAAACTACTTCTCAACGTCACCGTCGGGCGATACGCTGAGGCAGTGGACTCATCCCTCAATTGGAACATTCGTGAATTACATTCGCGGAGTTATCATTACTGCAAACAATGAAGGTGTATTCGGCACTCAGCTTCCATACGCGATCATTCCAATTTATCCGAATGACCTCAGCCTTGGAAATCCTCCTCCGCAACTTTCTGCTCCGCTGAGGAGTCCGGGCGTTCCGACTCCATCAGACAGTGTACAGGTGAGCGTTACGGCAACTGATCCCGGGGTATCACCTCTGACACTTACAAGTGTAAAGGTGCTTTGGAGACTCAACGGCGGCTCATACAGCGAAAAGAATATGTCTCTCGTATCTGGAAACATATTCTCTGCAAAGATGCCTCCTGCACCTTTGGGAACGCTTGTTGAATATCTGATAAGGGCTGAGGACAACACAGGCGCAGTTAAGCTGCTTCCGACAGACACCGTCAGGTCCAAATTGTTTTACATAGTGAGACAGAATGACTCGATGTCAATCCAGGATGTGCAGTTCTGCCCGAACAACGGAGGAAGGTCTGCATACGAAGGATACGATGTGCGCGGCATTGAGGGAATTGTCACTGCCGACACTTCAGACATTCCCGGCATCTCCTTCTCCAGCAGCGGCGGTACTCAGAATTCACCGCGAAGGGTTTACATTCAAAACGGCACAGGGCCGTTCAGCGGAATCTGGCTCTACGGAAATCCAACAGATGCTCTGAGGAAAGGCGACCGTGTAAGAGTAAAGGGCTTTGTAGAGGAAGACTTCGGTTGCACAAGAGTCACGGTCAACGTTCCTTCAAATATTGTGGTGCTGTCTCAGGGAAATCCGCAACCTTCTCCGCAGATACTCACAACGGCACAGCTTGCAAACAACAAGACGGACGGTGATACAACGATTGAGAAATGGGAAAGCGTTTACTGCAGATTCAACACGCCCGTAACAATCAGTTGTGCAAACGCCGGGCTCGGCATCGCCTGCACTTCCACTCAAACGCTGCAGGACACTGCATTCAGAAGAAATTACGGCGAGATACTTGTGGTTGACCAATCCGGCGTGGAGTCAAGAATTGAGCTTCAGGACGGGAATCACACGTTCACAAATAACTGGGACGGCAATGGCAACAATGCAGGCCTCACACTGCTTACAAAGAACGACATTCTATCATTCACAGAGGGCATCCTGTATTTTGCTTTCGGCAATTACAAGCTTACGCCAAGAAAGAATCCGGACTTTGGCACGGTCACACCTGTAGGAATTTCAAGTGTTTCAGAGATAGCGGAGAGTTATCAGCTCATGCAGAATTTCCCGAATCCCTTTAATCCGACCACCACAATAAGATTCAGCTTGCCTGTCTCAGGACATGTTTCGCTGAAGGTGTACGATATCACGGGCAGGCAGATGGCATCACTGATTAACGGAACGCTGAACAGCGGAACATACTCGGCAAGATTTGATACGTATGGTCTGGCAAGCGGCACTTACTTCTATGCGATCCAGGTCAACGACTCCAAAGGCGGAAGTTTTGCAGAGACCAAGAAGATGGTATTGATCAAATAAAGCGTCCTTCAAAGGAAGCATGTCTAGATCCGGTAAACAGGAAAATATTAATTCAAGAGCTGTTATGCGAAGGGCCTTCGGGTTCTTCGCAACGGCTTTGTTGCTGGCAGTGTCCTTTTCATGCGATGATCCTTCATCAGTAAAGGTGGACAATCTCCCGCCTCAGACGTACTTGTCACTTCAGCCTGACAGCATAATTGCTCCGGGCTCAACTATTAAGACGATTCGGTGGTGGGGTGATGACCCCGACGGCTTTATTGCGGGATACAAAGTGTCTTTCGATTCGGTGAACTGGGGCTACACAACCAACAATGACAGCACCTTTATTCTGAGCATCAACGGAAGTGACAGCACTTTCAGGTTCTTTGTAGCGGCGGTGGACAATCAGGGCTTAACAGATCCGTCGCCGGCCACAAACCTTTACCCCGTAATCAATACTCCCCCGTCAGTTGTATTTGAAGCCGGTACTGAATTGCCTGATACGACATTCCCGGTTGCATCATTCAAATGGGCAGGTACCGATCCTGACGGCGACGAGAACATTGCATATTACTTGTGGTCGCTCAATGACACGAATAATTTCAAAAGACTCCCTGCTTCTGTGGATCTTCTGACACTTACAAAAGACAGTGGAATTGTTGTCAATTCCAATAACGTCTTTTACCTGAAAGCCGAAGATGAAGCGGGGGCACAGAGTCCGATTATACGCATGCCGGATACAAGCCGCACATGGCACGTAAGAGATGTTACATCGAAGATCCTTATGGTAAGAGACATCCCGCAAGCCAACATTTCAGCGGCGACACAGTATTTTGCCAATGCATTTGATACCATAAGTTATGACCTGATAGACATTAAGGCAAACAACGGAGCACTGATTCCGAATATCATTAATCCCATGTGGATTGCCACACTTGAACTGTACGACATAGTGTTCTGGATCGGAGGCTCAGGATCTGTGGTGAATGCCGCCAACTTCGGACTGGCACAGCAATCTCTCCCCTTCTATTTGCTTTCAGGTGGCAGAGTTTTCTTCAGTTCGGGATTTCAGGGAGTCAGCGCAACCGGACAGGGCGAGCTCATAAATTTCGCACCTGTTGACAGCGTGACAAGCTGTACGATCCCGTTCATAAATAACATTACAGACTCAAATCTTACGGTTGTTGATCCGAGTTATCCTGAGATCGGACCAAGCGCTCTGATACCTGCGGTTAAAGGAGTTTATACACCGGCACGAGTCATTTACACATTTTTCAACGGACAAGGTTGCACATCTTCGCCGATTGTAGTAGGATTCAAAGATGTACTTGCAAATCCGCGCATCATTTACATGACTATACCTGTTTATTTCCTGAACAGGGATCCGCAGGCATCCAGAGAACTCTTCAGTAGAGTGTTCATAAGCGAATTCGGTTACAACTGACATATGAACAGACCAAAAACATCACACATGCACTTCTTCGGAATATTGAGAAATTCCTTAGTGTGCATTTTGCTTTCAGCAGCTTCATTGGTTTATGCGCAGAGCGGCACCGGTTCAATTTCCGGTACAGTGAAGGATTCTTCCGGCATTCCTCTTGACGGAGTTGTGATCAAAGTTAAGAGCACATATCTCGGCGCAGTTTCCGATTATGAAGGCAAATACGTTATTAACGAAGTCACGCCGGGGGTATACACACTTCAGGTTTCAGCAGAAGGATTCAAGACTACTGACTACACTGACATCAGAGTAAAGGAAGGCGAAAATCTGGAACTCAATCTTGTTCTCAAATCAACATCCTTCACAGTTGACCAGGAGATCGAGGTTGTAGGTGAACGCCCGCTCATGGACATTGAACAGACAAGCAGTTCGCACTTTGTATCAAGCGATGACATATCCAAGTCAATTGTCACAACTGTTTCGGATGTAGTTTCGCAACAGGCCGGCGTGGTGAAACAGGACAACGAGATACACATCAGAGGCGGAAGAAATTACGAGAACTCTTACATCGTTGACGGAGTGTCTGTGCAGGATCCGCTATCTGGTACAGGCTACGGCCTGCAATTGTCCGCAAACTCACTTGAGGAAGTTGAGGTCATTACGGGCGGCTACAATGCCGAGTTCGGACAGGCAACCAGCGGCGTAGTAAATGTGAGGACCAAGGAAGGAAAATACCAGCAGTACAATTTTTACACATCTTACCAAAGAGATAATTTCGGAGTAGACAAGAATTCGGGAAGCAGTTTCAACACAGACATTCTGGAGATGAATCTCAGCGGTCCGGAGCCATTGACAAAGTACATTCTCAATTCACTCGGACTCAAAGTGCCCGGCGAGATAACTTTGTTCGGAAGCTTCTTCATGGGAATCTCAGACGGATTCTACGCGAACGAAGGAGGCAAGACTGCAAGGCAGGTCTATTCTTCAACTTTCGGTGGAACGAAGTTTGCACCAAGGCAGGACAATTACTGGAACTGGCTAGGAAAGATCACTTACAGGATGAATGAGACAATGAAACTCGGATACTCTTTCAACCAGTCGGTGTCGATCAATCAGAACTCCAGTTCCTTGCAGACAAATCTCGAATATGTTCCGCCGAGTCCGGGTTATCAGTATGAATTTCAGGAGATTCTGGACAACGCAAACACATACACTCAGAACAGTCTGATCCATACAATGAACTGGTCGCAATCAACCGGACCCAAGACATTTTATGAAATAAAGCTCAGCAAATTCTTTACGACGCTCCGTGTTGATGCAAACGGCCTTAACTGGGATCAGTACAACGAACCTATTGACGTGACGAAGCCGCCGTTTCAGTACTACTACATTGACAGCACAAGAACCGGGCTGATTCCCGGTGACGGTTTCTATGATTACGGAAACCCTTACACATGGCATGACCACTATGTTGATGAGTACTCAATCAAGGGCGACTTCACTTACAATGTTTCTACAAAGAACAAGATCAAGTCCGGAATTTCATTGAGTTTCCAGGAAATGCAGCTGGTGGATATTTATCAACCATGGATAAAACCACTCGGACTTAATTACGACATATACAAAGTGTATCCTGCCTTTGGAGATATTTATGCCCAGCAAAGCCTTACATTCAAGGGCATGATACTCAATTACGGATTGAGACTTGATTATTGGCTGCCGGGAAAATATGTGGATGATGCAGTTAACGACACTTCGATACAGACGATCCCTGATCAGACAAGGCAGGGCTATGAGGAAGATACATATTCGATCTTCGGCAGGAATGTCAAATTGTCCCTTTCTCCGAGGATCGGCATATCGCATCCGATCACAAACAATCAGACACTCTTCTTTTCTTACGGCCACTTTTCAAAGAGGCCGAAGCCGCAGTTTGTGTACGCAAAACTCAGTCCGCAAAGTGCACAGTCCACTTTCCAGAAGTTCGGAAATCCGAATCTCAATCCCGAAACTACGGTTGCATACGAACTCGGCATAAGGAATCAGTTCACGAATGACGACGTGCTTACGGTCACTGCTTACTACAAGAACATCTATGACTATGTGACCACAAGAACAATACTCCTCAACAGCGGAAGATATCTCGGAAAGTCCTTCATCACTTATTTCAATCAGGATTACGCGAGACTGCGCGGCGTGGAAGTGGAATTCAAGAAGAGAATCGGATCATGGTTCAACGGCAAGTTCAACTTCACGTATTCCGTTGCCACCGGCAAGAGCAACAATGCCGATCAGGGTTTTCTCGTCGCTTCACGAAATGCACAGGAATCCATTTCCGAGTATTATCTCTCATGGGATAAGCCGATACAGGCCAGCGCAAATCTTTACTTTGATGTCAGGAAAGGTCAGGGCATATTCGGATTTGCAAGGAATATTCTGGACGATTTCTCCATTAAGTCAAGGATCTTCTTCCAGTCCGGAAAAAGATATACACAGCAGATCTACGTTGGCGAGCTTGAAAACGGAAGGCCGGAGTATGAAGCTGACATTGACAATCCTAACGGTGAAGTGGGAGAAAGCTGGTTCTGGATAGATCTCGACATCGACAAATATTTCTATATTAACAATCTGCAGTTTGTTGTGAGTCTGAACATTACGAACCTGTTTGATAATGAGAACTCGACCATAATCAACCCGGTGACGGGACGTGCATATGTTTACGGTGATCCGACACCCAATTTCTACAATGATCCGCTGTATCCCGACCTTCAGGCGCCAATCACCCCCTATCCTTACGACCCCGCCAGGTTCCTTACACCAAGGCAGATCAAGTTCGGAGTATCAGTGAAGCTATGACTATGATGAAAGCAAATAACATGCACCCTGTTCACAAAGCCTTGATTGTACTTGCGTTCATTTTTGTTTTGATCTCTTCCGGCGAATCAAGAGCTCAGTTGTTTCCAAATCTCGGAGGACAAAGGACAGGTACTGCGGCACTGCAATTCCTTAAGATAGGCACAAGTGCAAGAGCAACCGGTATGGGAGAATCATTTGTAGCAGTATCGGATGACATCACTTCGCTTTACTGGAATCCCGCAGGTCTTGTGCAGTTCAATGACATGGGTGTTACTTTCTCTTACACTCAATGGTTTGTTGATACCAAACTCGGAAACTTCGGAGGCGTATATCAGTTCGGCGGCGGCAATGCAATAGGACTCAGTGTAACTTCTCTCCAAACTGAGGACATGAAGGTAACAACCGAATTTCAACCGCAGGGAACCGGTGAATATTTCAAGTTCTCGGATCTTGCAGTCGGATTGTCCTTTGCCAAGAGAATGACTGAGCAGTTTTCATTCGGCGCCACCATAAAATATGTCCGGGAAGAACTTGGAGTTCTGAAAATGGAGGGTGTGCTTGGAGATCTCGCAACATTTTACAGGACAGGGCTCGGAACATCAAGATTCGCAATTGTCATTTCAAATTTCGGCGGGCAGGTTTCACCTTCGGGCGAAGCGCCATTGGTAAACGGCGGTACTGCAAGTTCATTCCAGAAGTTTCCGCCGCCAACGTCGTTTCAGCTCGGGTTTGCCATTGAACCGTATCAGAACAAAGAGAACAGGATCACAACTTCAGTTCAACTGAACAGTCCAACTGACAACGCAGAGAATCTGTGCTTCGGGGTTGAATATGCCTACAAGGAATTCCTGATGTTCCGCGGCGGATACAAGGTCAATGTTGACGCCGAGAATTTTTCTGCAGGCGTCGGGCTCAAGTTTCCCATTTCATTTGCGAATGCAAGCCTTGACTATTCCATTGCAAACTACAGGGCGCTTGGGCTTGCACAGAGGTTCACATTAAACGTCTTAATGCCTGACAAATGATGAAGCAAAGCAATTTCATATCATTGATCCTTATGTTTGCGTTAACCTCAGCGGCATTCTTTTCCTGCGGAGACAAAACGGATCTGTCGCAGTTTCCCATTAACGGAGGATCGGACCCGAATGTTGGAGATGTTGTATATGTTCAGATATCCCCTACCTGGAATCAGTTCAACAAGCCTGAAGCCGTTTACCTTGGCAAGGAACCTCTTATCTATGTGGCTGACACAAAGAACAACAGGGTCGTTCAGCTTGACCTTTCAGGGACGGAAATAGGTTCCATGAGCTTCCTCAATCCAAAAGCAATTGCTCAGGACTACAACTTTGACCTTCTTGTGATTGCTGACAGTGTGGCAGGAGTTGATACAATCAATGTCGTTTACAGAATGAATCTTTATGAGACAGGCGGCTTTCTTGCCAATGCAGTAAAGAATACGTATATAACCAGCGCTTATCCGACACCGACCACAAGCAGAAGCAGAAGGTTCACAGGTATCTCAGTGTATCCCGACAACAAGGTCATAGTATCAAGATCCGGCCCGGACAATTCAAATGTTATAGACGCCGACAACGCACTTATTACGATAACAGGGAGGAACACTATCAGTAATGTGACTGTTCTGTCCGGTTTTCAGCCTACCGGTAACGGGATCTACTCAATTGAAAAGTCTTCCGGAGTTGCAACATTCAGCAACAATTATACAGACTTCATACTGATAAGGAACACAACTGATTTCGGCTTCAAGGTTGAATGGTTTGTATATGACAATGTAAAGGGTACTTATGATCCCAGGTTCATTCCCGGCGAAGATATTGACATCATCACATATCAGCTGGGTACGCCTGAGTCGATCACTCTAGACCCCAACAACAACATTTTTGTTGTTGATAACCAAAGGGATTCACTTTATAAATTCAATGCCGCAGGCGAACTCCGGCCTGAATCATTCGGAGGCACCGGCTCCGGCGACAAGCAACTCAACAACCCTATGGGCGTTTCCTTCTTCGATAAAGTGCTTTACATTGCTGACACTGACAATAACCGCATAGTCAGATATAAACTGTCAACAGACATCAACTAATTGTCAGGAGCAAAAGGAAAGCAGCCTAACCGCAGCAAATCTGCAACACCCGCAAAGGAACTCAACCCGGCCATTGAGTACGCATTGCTGATAGTCTTTGCCCTCTTTATTGTACTCTTCACAACATTCAAGATCACGGGAGATGACGACGTATTCTGGCATCTTGCAACAGGAAGATACATTATCGAGACCGGCCATGTTCCTTCAACTGATATTTTTGGATTCGTAACACAGGGACAGGAATGGATGCCCTTTGAGTGGGGATGGGACGTTATTACATACGGGCTCTATAACCTCGGTGGTTATGAGGCAATTTCGATCTTCCGCACTTTGATATTTCTTTCGATCTTTTGGATATTCTTTTCAGCTCTCAGAAAATTCAAAGTACCTGCTGTTCTCACCGTCGCATTCATGACCCTGCTTGCATTTGGAATTATGGACCGGCTCACTCCAAGGCCGCATGCAGCATCCCTTCTGTTCATGGCATCGCTTGTTTATATTTTCTGCGACTACCGCTACTTCAGGAGAGGGTCAGAAAAGCTCATATATTTCCTGCCCGTAATGTTTCTCTTATGGGCAAATATTCACATGGGAATCATTGCCGGGCTCTTTCTTTTTGCAGTTTACCTCACGGCCGAATATATAAACTACTACAACCGAAAGAGCTCTGTTCCGCCTCTTAAAAGCAGGCAATTGAAAATGCTGACGATACTGTTCCTTCTCTCAGCAGTGCTTGCTTTGGCAAATCCCAACTTCATACAGACGTATGTTTATGCTTACGACCATACGAAAATGAAATTGCTTGAGACCATTAACGAATGGAGGTCCCCTTTCGACTCAATGTTCGGCTCAGGATTTGTGACGACGATCTACAAAGTGTTTCTGTTTGGCGGGCTTACTATTCTCTACTATTCATTCAGAAAGAAAGATGTTCTTCCCGCCCTTGTCTACGTTTCGTTTGCGCTTTATTCCGTTCGTGCGGTAAGGTTTACTGTGGATTATCTTATCATAATTTTTGTCTTCTTTGTAGTTTCAGTTGATTACCTCATTGATGATGCCTGGAAGAAGAAGTTCAACGGGTTTCTGAAGAGAAGTCTTGTACCATATGCTCTTATTGGAGGATTACTGATCTACTTTATAATCAGCATACCGAATAACAAGCTTTACCTTGAACAGCTCCAGTACTACAGGGTCTTTGGTTTCGGAATCAATCCGGACTTCATCCCCGTTCAGATGTTCGACTTCATGAGAGAGAACCGCATCCCGCAAACCGGAGAGAAGCCGCTGAATCACTTTGGAACAGGCGGATTCCTTGTCTGGAACTTCCCTGAGGCAAGGAATTTCATTGACAGCAGAAACCTGAACGATGAGATTTTCAGCGAGTACAGCTCTCTTATGACAAAAAAGGCGGGTTTTGAGAATAAGCTAAGGCAGTATGATTTTGACTATTCAATTTACCTTGCACCTGACCTGGTAAGACAGCCTGCCGAAATGGAACAGACGATTGTGTCCTATATGAGCAAAAGGCCGGATGAATGGAAGCTCGTTTTCTGGGACGATAAATCATTTCTATTCTTGAAAAACTTGCCTAAGTTCAAAGAGATCATTGATAAGTATGAATACAGGTATGCCACGCCTTACAACCTGATCTACAACAAACAGATCCTTGAAAACGCAGTCAAGACTGACCCTGACAGACTGAAATCGGAGATCGAACGTAAACTATCCGAGGATCCGAATGGTCTAATAATCAACACAATCAACCGGAATTTCGCATCAAAACTAAATAAATAATAATGATCAAACTGACCACCATACTCCTGCTAATGCTGATTTCTTCGGTGTCATATTCACAGGTAGTTACTATTCGCTCAATTACAAACAACAATTCAAACGGTGTTCCGTTGGATACAGGCCAGTTCAAGACAGTAGCAGGCGTGGTGACGGTTGCAAATCAGTTTGGCGGCCCTTCCTATATTCAGGATCATGAGGCAGGAATTGCAGTTTTCTATAACGACTTTTCGAGTGCGGTTCAGATCGGAGACTCTGTCATAGTTACTGCCAAACTCTCACACTTCAACGGACTGACCGAGCTTGTTTATTCCACTGTCGGAGGCACGCCTTCGTTCACTATTGTTGACTCCAACAAGACGTTTGATGCCATAGTGATCACCCTTCAGCAATTCAACTCGCAGGCATGGAATGCACATGAAGAATTCGAGGGAAGGCTTGTTCGATTCAACGGACTGACTATAAGCTCAACCGGAAATTTTCAGGCAAACACGAATTACAATGTTTCCGATGCTTCCGGCACAGGACAATTGAGAATTGATAACAATACAAATTTGGTTGGGACTGTCATTCCGACCGGTACATTCGACTGCATAGCGGCCGCTTCTCAGTTTGACAATTCTGCGCCTTACAGCACCGGCTACCAGTTCCTTCCGCGATTTACAAGCGACATAATTCAGGGCGGCGGGCCTGTGATACTGACATCACCTTTTGAAGCATCTATTTCATCCAACTCCGTAACTCTGAACTGGACTACACAATCACCGGGTGATTCCAAGATCAAATATTTCCGTTCGGATTCATTGGGCCAGCCTGCAATATTTACGG
Source organism: uncultured Ignavibacteriaceae bacterium (assembly GCA_964615795.1). GTDB lineage: Bacteria > Bacteroidota > Ignavibacteria > Tepidaquicellales > Tepidaquicellaceae > JADJAH01. The sequence goes on along the minus strand of CAZTQR010000004.1, from coordinate 6,595 downwards.
ATTCTGTATTCAGCGGCACACAGACCACAAGTCATTCGCTGACTTTGAACAACCTTGATGCGGGCAAGATCTACTATGCTGTTGCTTATTCAACCAACGGCAGCGGAACAAGCATCAGCGCACCGAAATACTTTTCAACATCATCACCGGCATCATCCACCGGCAAAATGGAAGTGTACTTCAACAAATCAGTTGACAACAGCTACGCGATGCCCGGAAATAACGCCGTCGGCGATGCGGATCTGCGCGAACGGCTGATGCAGAGGATTGACTCGGCAACGAAATCCATAGACTTAGCAATGTACTCGTTCAATGAGATAACACAGATAAGGGACAGGCTAATAAACGCTTTGGCAAGAGGTGTGAAGATACGTATGGTTTATGACCACAGAGACGGAAATATTCAGTCGCTCGTTCAGGATCTTATCAATGCAGGCATAAGAGTTCAGCAAAGGCCTGTCGGATCAAACATAATGCACAATAAGTTTTTCATCTTTGATGCAAGGGATAATTCCTCTGCTTCGGACGACTGGCTTTGGACAGGATCCGCAAACATTACAAATGACCAGTTTTATTCTGATGTGCAGAATGTCATATTCATACAGGATCAAGCGCTTTGCAACACATATACAAGGGAGTTTGAGGAAATGTGGGGATCCCACAACGATGTCAATAATCCTTCCAATGCAAAATTCGGATCTGCCAAAGCTGACAATACGCCGCATCTGTTTTATATCCGTGGAAGGAAAGTGGAGTGTTACTTCTCCCCTTCTGACGGTGTTTCCACTGTGATCGAGAATGCGATCCGCAATCAGACTTCCAAATCAATCATGTTCTGCGCCTTTGCATTTACAAGATTCCAGATCGCCAACAGCATGAAGACCCAGTTTGCTCCTCCTCAAAAGATGGTAAGAGGCGTCTTTGATGACGGAAACGGAACTGATCCTTCCAGCGTATATCCCGAAATGAAGGGAATTGGCGGAAGCATACCATGGAATCCTGCCGCACCGGTTTATCTTGACGGTCAGAGCGGATTGATGCACAGCAAGTACATTTTGATTGATGCAGACCTCCCGTCAAGTGATCCGATTGTGCAGACAGGTTCGTATAATTATTCGAATGCGGCAACAACCGGAAATGATGAGAATGTTATTCTCGTTTATGATTCGCTTATTGCCAACCAGTATTATCAGGAATTTGCAAAGCGATACACTCTGGCAGGTGGAAGCATATCAATTGAACAGATTTCGACTGTTGTGCCCGATGCTTTCGAGCTTGGGCAGAATTACCCAAATCCCTTTAATCCATCAACAACAATTGAGTTCTCCATTAACAGATCCTCAATTGTGAGCCTGAAGATCTATAACTCGATCGGACAGATGGTTGAAGAGCTTTCGAATGAATTCTACAGTCCGGGAACTTACAGAATAAGGTTCAAAGCCGACGGTCTGTCAAGCGGAGTATATTACTACAGACTGCAGGCAGGCGATTTTTCTGAGACAAGGTCAATGGTCCTTGTAAAGTAATTATGAATTTTCGGGAAAAAATTTGAAACAAATTTATGGAAGGTCGTGTTAATCAATAAGTTGACAATCCAAACAGTTTCAGCATGAAGATACTAATAGTCATAATCGCGGCTTTGTTTGTTGCCTTATTCTTCCCGGCAGGCAACGCAAATGCTCAGTTCGGCCAGAACAAAGTACAGTATAAGAAATTTGACTGGCAGTTCATCCAATCCAAGCACTTCGACATTTATTTCCACCAGGGAGGCAGGTATCTGGCGGAATTTGCGGCTCATGAGATCGAAAAGGCGCTTGAAATGATGTACGACAATATAGACTACGAAATAGCCAACAGAATCCCCCTTATCATTTTCAATTCGCATAACGAGTTCCAGCAAAACAATGTGATAGATGAGTTTCTTCCGGAGGGAGTCGGCGGTGTGACTGAACTGTTCAAAAACAGGATTGTCTTACCCTTTGAAGGAGATTACGAGAAATTCAGGCATGTAATTCACCACGAATTGCTGCATGCTTATATGAACGACATGTACTACGGCGGGTCCATTCAAAACATTATTTCACGCAACATCAGCCTCACATTTCCGTTGTGGTTCAGTGAAGGAATGGCAGAGTACCAAAGCATTTACGGTCTTGACAAGGAAACTGACATGTTCATGAGAGATGCAACCATTCACAACTACGTCCCCCCTCTTGATTACATGGGCGGTTACTTTGCTTACAGAGGCGGACAGAGTTTCTTTTCATATCTTGCAGACACATACGGAGAAGAGAAGATCGGCATACTCATGAATAACGTCAAAACGTTCAGCGACGTCGAATCCGGCTTCAGAGAAACCTACAAAGTGGGACTAAGGGAGCTGGATGAAAAGTGGCAAAGATATCTTAAGAGGACATACTGGCCCGATCTTAAGACAAGAGAAGATGTAAGGGACTTTGCCAAGCAACTTACAAATCATAAGATTGACGGAGGCAATTATAACATTGCACCCGCCATTTCGCCTGACGGCCAGAAATTCGCTTTCATTTCAAACAAGGATGACCTCTTCGACGTTTACATAGCCAGAACAAAGAACGGCGAGATAATCAAGAAAGTCATTGAGGGAAACAATTCCAGCGACTTTGAAGAGCTTCACATACTGACGCCTGGCCTTGCATGGTCAAAGGATGGCAGGAAACTTGCACTGAGTGCCAAGTCAAGCGGCAGTGACATTATATATGTAATCGATATCGAAGACGAGGATTGGGTACAGCTTCCGGTGAAATTCGAAACGATCAACTTCATGAGCTGGTCACCAAAAGGGAATATAATTGCCTTCATAGGTTCTAAGGCAGACAGGTCAGATTTGTATCTTTATGACATAGCTCTGAAGAAGCTTACTCCTCTCACAAGCGATTATTTCTCTGATCAGAATCCTACCTGGTCTTTGGACGGAAAGACTGTTTTCTTCACTTCAGACCGGGGAGATTATACTGATCCTGCAAAGATCCCGTCGGACTTTAAGATGTGGGAATATGACTATTCAGGCATTGACTATTACGGAATTGATGTTGCAACAAAGAAGATGACGCGATACAGCAATTCGAAGGATACTAAGGAAGGATATGTGCAAATATCGTCTGACGGAAACAAGATCCTCTATGTATCCGACATGAACGGTATCAAGAACATTTATGTAAGAGAGCGTGACTCAAGCGGAAAAGTAACTGACAGGCCGATCACCAATTCATTGAATCCTATTGATCAGTTGTCATTGTCTAAAGACGGAAAGAAATTGCTTTTCGTTTCTTTGAATGAAGGCGGGTACGACATTTTTTCGCTTGACAATCCGTTTGAACGCAAGATTGAAATGGATTCACTCCCTCCGACAGAATTTGTGATAAGACAAAGAGAGAATCAGGCTCTTATTGCTGACTATAACAGCGGCAAGGACTCAAGAGGACTTAAAGATTCAAAGTTTCTTTCAGATTCCAGCCTTGTAGCGAGCTCGATTGACAACAAGAGCGATACCGCCTCATTTATCACTGACGGAAAGGCGCCCGAATCCGGCGAAATCCAGGATTCTGACAAAAATGCAAAGTTCTATGGTGAAGATGTGGTTGTGGATCTTGGCAAGACAGGACAGGAAACAAAAATTCCGAGTCTCTCGGAAAGAGATGCTTCCAACCCCAACTTCAATCTGTATGACAATGTGAATCCGGACGGTTCTTTCAAGATCAAGAACTATAAGGTGAAATTCTCTCCCGATCTTGTTTACGGCAACGCCGCTTACACATCATTCTACGGTTTTCAGGGTTTGGCGCAGATCTCACTCAGCGATCTCCTTGGTGATCACAGAATAATAATTCAGACATCAATGGTAATAGACCTGAAGAACAGCGACTATGCAGTCGGGTATTATTACCTCCCCAAAAGAACGGACTTTGGAATTTATCTGTATCACACTGCAAGGTTCGTAAATTACGGTGTAACACCATTTCAGAGCTTTCTTTACCGATACAGGACAATTGGCGGCACTCTTTCAGCTTCCTATCCCATTTCGAGGTTCAAAAGAATTGACGGATTGCTAACGGGTGAATTCATAAGCCGGGAGAATCTTGACTATACTCTGGAGCCGACGGAAGACAAACTGCTGTTTGTCCCTTCAATCAGTCTTGTACATGACAACACTGTATTTGGCTACACATCTCCCGTGAGCGGCACACGATACAACTTCACGTTAATGGCATCACCAAAGCTTGGACCTGACGGAATAGGTTTCGGCTCACTTCTTGGTGATCTAAGACACTATATGAAGCTAGGTGATGATTATACGTTTGTAACAAGGGTAACCGGCGGAGCAAGTTTTGGTCCAAATCCTCAGAGGTTCTTCATAGGCGGAATGGCAAACTGGATAAACTATGATTACGAGAATACCACAATACCGATCGAGGACATACAGGATTTTGCATTTTCATCTCCCGGGCTTCCTTTGAGAGGTTTCAATTACGACAGGCTCTCAGGCTCAAAGTATGCCATTGCCAATATAGAACTCAGATTTCCGCTTCTTAAATATCTTGTATTCGGGGCAATACCGTTCGGATTTGCCAACATTGAAGGCGTTGCGTTTGTAGATGCCGGCACAGCATGGACTGATGAACTTTCACTGATAAGAGAATTGCCGAATGGCACAGATGTAACAGAAGACTTGCTGATAGGAACCGGACTTGGAGCAAGGGTCAATCTTCTCGGATTTCCGTTCATGTTTGACGTTGCCTGGAGGTATAATCTGCAGGGATTCTCTGAGCCGAAGTATTATGTTTCGCTGGGGTACAATTTCTAACGAAACGAGCCCGGAATATATATTCCGGGCTCGTTCTAAGTAAAGAGAAGTCTTTTGCTATTCCTGAGAGGGCACTGATTCATTCTCTTGTACCACATTTTCTTCAGCTGTTACTTCATCTGCGCTTTCATCCACCACATTTATATTCAATGTTGCTACAACAGCGTGCTGAAGCTTTATGTCTATCGCATGTTGGCCGAGCGATTTAATTGCCTCTCTTATGATGATCTTCTTTCTGTCTACGCCTTCAAAACCCGCTGCAACCAGTTCATCGTGAATCATTTGTGCCGTAACAGAACCGAATATCCTTCCTTCCTCACCTGATTTCACTTTAATGGTCACAAGTGCGGAAGCAATCTTATCTGCAAGAGATTTCGATTCCTCCATCTGCTTTTCGATCTTGCGGCGACGTTGCTTTCTGATCTCCTCAAAGTTTTTCAGATTCGATGGAGTTGCCTGAATTGCCAGCCCATTGGGAATAAGGTAATTTCTTGCATACCCGTCCTTGACTTCAACGATCTGTCCTTCATCGCCAAGAAGCTCATTATCAGACTTTAGTATTACTTTCATTTCATTTAGTTATTTTAAAAAAGTCAAAAAAAGAGTGGTGGAATATATATTCCACCACTCATCAAAAACACTCAGCTTGCCTGCGGACCCTTATTCTCCTCTCCCTTTATAAGATCAGAGTCCTCGGGTGATAGCAGTGAATCAAAAGAATCATCCGTAAACGACGAAACATCATCCTCCTTGTCGATACCTACGCCGCCTTTTTTATTCAGAAATTGTATTCTTCTGGCCTTTATCTCAACGATTGTCCTGTTAGCACCATCTTCTGTCTTGAAAGTCCTGCTCTGAAGTTCACCGTCAACCAGAACTGCATGGCCTTTTCGAAGCCTGTCCCTGCAGCTGTCTGCGAGCCTGTTCCAAGCCACAATACCCACATAACAAACATCTTCTTTCCAGTCCTCATTCTTATCCTTGAATCTCCTGTTGCTTGCAATAGAAAAATTCACAACAGGGGTCCCTGATGTTGTTTGTCTGAAGATTGGATCCTTTGTAAGATTTCCAGCGATTATTACCGAGTTCAATTCGGGCATCTTAAAGTCAGCCATGATTCTCCTCCTATAGAGATTACTTATTTGAAATTAGTTTTCAACTTTTTCCGGTACCTCAGCTGCGGCCTCTTCTTTAGCCTGATTCGCCTGCAATTCGGCGAGCTTCGCTTCTTCCTGCAATGCCTTGTTCTTGAAATGCACTTCCTTTTCTTTCTTTGTCCTGTCAGAAACCTGAATTGACAAATATCTGAGCAAATTCTCATCAAGCTGATATGCTCTTTCAATCTTAGCTATCACTCCGGGATTGCACATGATCTCAAAACAAACGTAGAAACCGTTTTGACGTTTTCTAATAGGATATGCCATTCGCCTTCTGCCGATGTTGTTCACATTAAGAATATCAATTTCATTCTTTTTGAAAAAATTCGTGAACTTTGTAACAACATCCTGAACGGCATTGTCATCCAGATTTCCGTCAATTATGACGTATGACTCGTAATACTTCTTTGACAAAATTTCCTCTTGAATTTAAGTTACAAATATAGATTTATGCGAAGTGTATTTCAACTCAAAATCCGCGTAAAAATACTTGTTCGCCTGATAAAACCTGTGCGGGAGGCGGGACTTGAACCCGCACGCCTTGTGAGCGCCACCCCCTCAAGATGGTGTGTCTGCCAGTTCCACCACTCCCGCA
>CAZTQR010000003.1:67615-103344 GCA_964615795.1 uncultured Ignavibacteriaceae bacterium | reverse complement strand
ACTCAACTTTATTCCTTTTTATACAGATGCATGTGAACTAAATTCGCCGAAATGAAAATCCTAACCAATGCTTGACGGCAAGGCAGATCTGCACATGCATTCGACCTATTCCGACGGCTGGCTCTCGCCCAAACAGCTTGTTGACAAGGCCGCCAAAGCGGGATTGTCCGTAATGAGCATAACAGACCATGACAGTGTGGGTGGTATTGAAGAGGCCGCAAGCTATGCAAGAGAGATAGGCATTACACTCATTCCCGGGATCGAAATGAGCGCGGAAGTGGGCGGGATGGAGGTTCACATACTAGGATATTTCATTGACTACAAGTCTGAATACCTGCAAAAATACCTCCGGCATCTTCGTGAGCTTCGTATGGACAGAGGAGGAATGATTGTGAAGAAGCTGAATGAAATGGGAAGCAGGATAACTCTCGGCACGGTGCTGAACCATGCCGGCAATGATGCCGCAATAGGCAGGCCGCACATAGCTAAGGCTCTCAACGAGGAGGGCTTTGTCGGTTCGTTCAGCGAAGCATTCTATAAATATATCGGAGACGGAAAGCCTGCGTATGTGAAAAAGCCGAATGTCTCGGCAAAGGAAGCGATAGAATTCATTTCGGGAAGCGGCGGACTGTCATTTGTTGCTCATCCGGGCAAGTATGTGACCGAGGAGATCTTTTCCGAGCTTATACACTACGGACTCGACGGGATAGAGATCATTCATCCTTCGCACAAGCAGGAAGACATACGAAACCTTTCCACAACTGCATCCCAGAATTTCCTCCTGACAAGCGGCGGGTCTGATTTTCACGGCGGAGCACGGAACGACAGCAAGAACTTCGGTGCCTATTACATTACATCCGAGGAAATAAGCAACATGAAAAGAAGACTAATTTGAACAACTAAGGCAATGATCGGGAAATTTGAAGGAAGTCTTGAAGGCAAAGGCCTGAAGATCGGGATCATAATCAGCAAGTTCAATGAGCCCGTCATTGAGAATCTGCTCAAAGGCGCAATGCACGGACTCGAAAACAACGGCGTGGCCGAAGAAGATATAAAGGTGTTCTTTGTGCCGGGGGCTTTCGAAATCCCCATGATGCTGAAGACGCTTTGCAGAAAGAATTCCGAGTTCAAAGTGTTTGACGGGTTTATCACTCTCGGATGCGTTATCAAAGGCGAGACTGCTCACTTTGAGTACATCAGCAAGGCGGTTACTGACGGAGTGAACCGGCTCAACATGGAGTTCGAGATACCGACTGCATTCTGTGTGCTTACCTGCTACACACCGCAACAGGCGTTTGAAAGGAGCGGAAATCCGCCGACCGCATCAAACAACAAGGGCTATGAATCCGCACTCTCGGTAATTGAGATGATAAATCTCATGAAGAAGCTGTGAACGCGCTTTCCGTTTGACTTCATCCCGCTTAATGTCATACAGCAGTTGCCTGAATTACCTGTTCAATCTTGAGCGGGGCGGGATCAAGTATGACCTGTCCAATATTAGAAAACTCCTCCGCCTTCTCGGGAATCCCGAAAGGTCATTTCAAAGCATACATGTTGCCGGAACCAACGGCAAAGGCTCGGTTTCATCAATGATCTATTCTTATCTCAGAGAAACGGGAGTGAAGGCCGGGCTCTATACTTCTCCGCACATCAGCGATTTCAGGGAAAGGATCATCTGCGGAAGTTCGCTCATTTCAAGATCTTTTGTCGTTGACTTCACCGGGAGGATGAGGACACAGATCGAGAAGATCAGGCCGAGCTTCTTCGAGATCACTACAGCCATGGCTTTCGACTATTTCAAACATGAGGGTGTTGAAATTGCGGTGGTGGAAACCGGCCTTGGCGGCAGGCTTGATGCGACGAATGTCGTTGTCCCTGTTTTGTCTGTGATCACAGGCATATCTGTTGACCATGTTGAATACCTGGGAAGTACTGTCGCCGGAATAGCCCGCGAGAAAGCAGGCATTATCAAGAGAGGGAAACCTGTTGTTACCGGTAAGCTTTCTTCTGAAGCGATGAACGTGATAAAGAAAAAGGCTGAAGAGACGGGCTCGGCGATTTCAGATTCATGGAGACTGGTCCGCGGGGCGATAAAGGAAAGAAATGACAAAGGAATGAAGGCGGTCCTTGGCGGCAAAGAATATTTTATCCCTGAGATCGGTGATTTTCAGTTCATCAATGCAAAGACAGCGCTCACTGCACTCCGCACCTTCTGTAAAGAGTGCGGAGTTAATTTTGATCCCGAAGCATTCAGGGCATCACTGATGAAGATCAGCCATAACTCAAATCTCCACGGCCGGTTCGAGATCATCTCCCGCAAACCGTCACTGACAGTTCTTGACGTGTCGCACAATCTCGAGGCGCTGAAGAATCTGAGGCGGAACATTAAATACCTGAAGTACAAACGGCTCTTCATAATTCTTGGAATGATGCACGACAAGGACTACTGTGCCTGCATCAAAGAGATATCAAGAACAGAAGCACACGTCATACTTACCCGGCCAAAGTACAGCCGCGCCGCAGACCCCGCAGTGATGATGAACTGCGTGAAGAAGAACAAGGACAGGTTCACGGCATTTCAGAAGCTCGGCGATGCGGTGAACCATGCAATGAGATCCCTGCACCGGAATGACCTGCTTGTTGTAACGGGTTCGTTCTTTCTTGCGGGAGAATTTCTTGAGATCTTCAGGAAGAGAATGAAACGTGTTTCCTGAGCATAAGAAGTGCACATCCGTCCGGCAATGTTATATTTGCTGATGCTTGTGCCGCAAAGTTCATTCATAAAGTAAACCCGATAAGCTATATTGAAATATGGAATTTGAAGAAATCAGGAAGACAGGCATCATCGGCTCAGGAACTATGGGCCGCGGCATTGCAATTTGCTTTGCAACCGCCGGATATGATACAGTGCTGAACGATCTGAGCACCGAAATTCTCGAAAGGTCAAAACTTCACATCGAAAAAGACCTGGATAAGGCAGTGCAGAAAGGAAAGCTTGATGCAGCAAGAAAAGCAGAGATTGCAGGCAGGATAAGATACGAACCCGCCCTTGAATCACTTTCGGGCTGTGAGCTTGTGATCGAAGCCGCGCTTGAAGACATGAAGCTGAAGGCAACTTTGTTCGAGAAGCTTGATGTGGTTTGCAGGGAAGATGCACTTCTCACATCAAACACATCTTCACTATCCATAACCGCGATCTCATCCCATGTGAAGAAGAACAAACAGCGTGTTGCCGGAATGCACTTCTTCAATCCTGCCAACATTATGAAGCTGGTGGAGATCGTCGCCGGCGACTTCACGGATGATGAGACAGTTGAATCCATAAAGCAAGTGTGCGGGAAGATAGGGAAAGTCCCTGTGGTTGCAAAAGACACCCCTGCGTTCATTGTGAACAGGATCGCGCGGCCGTTTTACGGCGAAGCCCTGAAGATGCTTGCGGAAGGCTCTGCGGATCATGAAACGATTGACAAAGTCATGAAAAAGTGCGGCGGTTTCGCCATGGGGCCGTTTGAGCTCATGGACCTTATAGGAATTGATGTCAACTTCTCGGTTACCAAGTCCGTCTATGATGCCTTCTTCAATGATCCCAAGTACCGCCCGAGCTTCATACAGAAGAAAATGGTTGACTCCGGAACTCTGGGCAGAAAGACAGGCAGAGGCTTTTACAAATACGAATAGAATTATCTCATGCAGAAAGAAGCGGAATTTGAGCGGGAGGAATTCAAGGTTATACTATTGTCGCACAATCAGCGCGTCACCGGCCCAAGGCTTGAGATCCTTTCGATCCTGAAGTCGAACAAGAAGCCTATGACCATCTCGCAGATTCACAACGAGATGAAGGATAAGAAGACAGACCTTGCTACGGTTTACAGAACGCTCAATCTCTTCACTGAACTGAGAATTGTTTCCGAGATTGACTTTAAGGATGACTTTAAGAGATACGAACTCATATTTGACAGGCATCATCATCATCACATTGTATGCAGGCAGTGCGGCAGAGTTGACAACGTTGAAGCATGCGTGCTCGGCGAGATCGAGAATATGCTTCAGAGAAAAGGATACACGGAAGTGACTCATTCGCTTGAGTTCTTCGGAATTTGCGAAGTGTGCAGAACAGGTTCGGTAACCGGAAAATTCAAAGAGCAGAATTGATTAAGGCAATAATATTCGATCTTGACAACACGCTTGTTGACTTCATGCTTCTCAAGCGTGCGGCAATTGATGCCGCGGCAGTTGCAATGGTGGATGCAGGTCTTCACCTCAGTCCGGAAGAGATAAAAAAGAGGATCAACGAGATTTACGATGCGGAAGGCATTGAGTACCAGCAGGTGTTTGACCACCTGCTGAATGGAGAACTCGGTGAAGTTGATTACAAGATCATGTCCGCCGGAATAGTTGCATACAGGAAAGCACGCGAAGCGGCTCTGAAGCCGTATCCCGGAGTCTTGCCGACTCTTATTGAGCTTATCAAAATGGGAATGAAGCTTGCGGTGGTGTCCGACGCTCCGTCAAAGGAAGCGTGGCTCAGACTGTCTTACATTAATTTTCAGCACTTCTTTGACGTAGTGATCACTTATGATAAGTCAAGAGAAAGAAAGCCTTCTCCGGTTCCTTTCAATATGGCTCTCAAAGAGCTTGGGCTTGAGCCACATGAATGCCTTATGATAGGAGACTGGGCTGAAAGAGACATAGTGGGCGCAAAGAAGGTTGGGATGAAAACAGTGTTTGCAAGATACGGCGATACATTCGACACAAAGAATCCGGAATCGGATTACGACATCAATTCGGTCACAGAGCTGGTTGGAATTGTGAAGAAAGAAAACGGCCTGTGATTTGAAACGCGGAGTGGGAATTGACATAATAGAAGTTAAGCGTATCAGGGACCTGATGCTGAAATTCGGCGACCGGTTCTTTCAGAGGATACTTACCGACAATGAGATCAGCTACTGCAGAAAATTTTCAAAACCGGACCTGCACTTTGCGGGAAGGTTTGCATGCAAGGAAGCATATTCAAAGGCAATAGGAACCGGCGTGGGAAAGGAATTCTCCTGGAAAGACATTGAGGTGCTTAATGACGAACGCGGAAAGCCATATGTGGTTCATCTCAAGGCCAATGAATTTGCCGCTCTGAAATTTGAGATCAGCATTTCACACACTGAAGAGTACGCCTGCGCGGTTGTGTATTGCTTCAGCGATTAGTCAACCCAGTCGCAGATGAACACATTCGTTTCCCCACTGACCGCGTTATTCCTGTTTGAACAGAATACAAGCTTCGTGCCGTCGGGAGAGAACATCGGAAATCCGTCAAACTCGGGATAGCTTGTTATCCTTTTCAGCCCGGTGCCGTCAATGTTGATCATGTATATGTCGAAGTTTCTCTTGCCGGGATCATCCATGTTTGAGCAAAACAGAATTCTCTTTCCGTCGGGAAACCAGTAAGGCGCAAAGTTTGCCGCGCCGTTGTTTGTAACCTGCTGTTTGTTGCTTCCGTCCGCATCCATGATCCAGATGTCAAGCTTGGAAGGACGTATAAGATTCTGCGCGAGAAGATCTTTGTAACTCTGCCTCGATGCTTCATCATCAAATGCGGTTCTTCTGTAAACGATCTTCTTTCCGTCATAAGAAAAGAACGGCCCGCCGTCATAACCGAGCTCGTCTGTAAGCTGTTTCACATCGCTTCCGTCAATGTTCATGGAATAGATGTCAATGTCGCCGTTGCGGGTTGATGTGAACACAATCCTGTCTCCGGCCGGGGATACCGTAGCTTCCGCATCATAACCCGGACTTCCAGCCAGCACAATCGGGTCAGTACCGTCTGCATTGGCGGCATAAATTTCAAATGAAGGGTAAAGTGCCCAGACATACCCTTTTGAAAAATCCGGCTTTGACGGACATTCTGCAGAGTGTTCATGAGTTGATGAAAATATTATCCGCTTGTCACCGGGAAGAAAGTATGAACAGGTTGTTCTTCCTGTGCCGGTGCTTACAAGCCGCACATCCGATCCGTCCGTATTCATTGTGAAGATCTGATCACAGCCGAATGAATCTCTTGTTGACTGAAAAATGAGGCTGTTCCCGTCAAATGAAAAATAGCACTCTGCATTCTCTCCCCCGAAGGTGAGTTGTTTCATGTTTTTCAGGTGCATCTCTTCGGGGAGTACGAGTCCTTCTGAATCTGCCTGCGCGTTTGCCCGGATGCCTGCAGCCGAAACAGCAATCAGTGCCGCGGTAAAGATTTTTATCAGTTTATCTTTCATACCTTGTAACGCTGAACACTCCTTCCTGGTTGTTAATTTTTTCAATTATCTGATTGAGCTGCTTCAGATTCTGTATGCTCAGGATCAGAGTCCCTTCAAACATGGAACTTCTGGTCTTGATATCAACGCTCTTTATGTTCGAGTTGAAGTTCTTCGAAATCGTCTTTGTGATCTCATTCAGTATTCCGGGCCTGTCTTCGCCGATGATCTTTATGCCTCCCGTAAACTCTCCAACGCCCTTGCCGCTCCATCTGATCTGCACAATTCTCTCCGGCTCCTTGAGAAAGAGATTAAGCACGTTCTTGCAGGATTTCCTGTGTATCCTCACTCCCTTCTCCTGACTGATGAATCCGATCACTTCATCTCCGGGAATGGGATTACAGCATTTTGCAAAATCAAACTTAAGTCCGCTCATATCCACACCCGTGCCGTTGCCAAGCATAATGCCAACCCCTGATGTTCTTGCATCCTCAACATACTTTCCGAAGTTGGCAGCAAGATTGTCCTTTTGCTTCAGCTCTTCCTCACCCGGCTTCTGCTCAAGCGACTGCAGTTTGTGCTTGTCGGAAAGCACCTCAATGACCTCGTTTGCGGCCTGCTCGTTCTGCGCAAGCGTGAAGAAGAACTGCCCGGTATCTTTGTATTTGAACTTGTGAATGACGCGTGAAAGGTTTTCGTCGGAAGAGAGCACCTTATGCTTCTTAGCTTTTCTTTCCCACAGTTCCTTGCCCTTTGCAATAAGATTGCGCCTCTCGGTATTGAAATACTTTCTTATATCTGTCTTCGCCTTATGAGTGACAACAAACTTCTCCCAGTCAAGCTTCGGGGTCTGATTCTTTGATGTCAGGATCTCGATCTGATCTCCGCTGTGAAGAGGCGTGTCAAGGCTGACGATCTTTCCGTTTACTTTCGCACCTATGCATTTCAATCCTATCTGAGTGTGGATCTCAAATGCAAAGTCAACTGCCGTGGCACCGGCGGGAAGTATCTTAAGCTCACCCTTCGGAGTGAAGCAGTAGATCTCATCCTGAAAGAGATTGAGCTTGAAGCTTTCAAGTACCTGCGTGGATGTATCGTCCTTTGAAACGCTTTCGACACTCTCGCGAACAAGCTTCATCCAGTTGGCAAGATTCGTATCATGCTGTATCGAATTTTCCTTGTACATCCAGTGCGCGGCAATCCCCTTCTCTGCAACCTCGTGCATCTCCCTTGTCCTTATCTGCACTTCAACCATCTTGCCTTCCTTGCTCACGAGTGTCGTGTGAATTGACTGATATCCGTTTTGCTTGGGAAGCGATATGTAATCCTTGAATCTCTCCGGCACGGGGATGTAAACTTCCGAACAGATACCGTAAGCCGTGAAGCAGTCGTTCTTGTTTGGAGTGTCGAGAATTATCCGTACTGCAAACAGATCGTATATCTCGTCAAAGGTCTTGTTCCTGTTCACAAGCTTCTTGTAAATGCTGTAAAGATGCTTTGCCCTGCCGTAGATCTCATACTTGAAATTCTCTTCCGAGAGCCTTTGCTTGAGCGGCTCAATGAAGCTCTTTATGAACTTCTCACGCTCTCGCTTCTTCTGCTTCAGCTTGTTTGCGATCTCGTCATAAGCCTTGCGGTCAAGATATTTGAAAGAAAGGTCTTCAAGCTCCGTCTTGATGTTTGACAATCCGAACCTGTGTGCAAGAGGTGCATATATCTCGAGCGTTTCCTGCGCAAGCCTGATCTGCTTTGAAGATGAAAGGAACTCGAGCGTTCTCAGATTGTGAAGCCGGTCGGCAAACTTTATGAGGATCACCCTTATGTCGGAAGTCATGGAAAGAAGCATCTTCTTATATGACTCCACCTGCTTCATCTCATAATTGCCGAACATGCCTTCTATCTTCGTTGCGCCGTCAACTATCTCCGCGATCTCGTTGCCGAACTCCGCCCTGATATCCTTGTCCGTGAACTTCGTATCTTCAACAACATCGTGAAGCAATGCAGAAGCTATGGACACCGAATCAAGCGGGATCTCTTTAGCAAGTATCAGCGCAACATCGTAAGGGTGTGTGAAGAAAGGTTCGCCCGAGGCCCTCTTGTCATACTTGTGTGCTTCGTATGCAAAGCGAAAGGCCTGTGTGATAAGATTGTCGTTCACCAGCGCCGCAGGAAGGTTCCTGTGGCAGTGGTACAGCAATTCATCGAGCTTTTTTTTGTAGAATGTGCTGAACATGGCGATTGCCCGTACCGGGCGTTACGTTTCAATTCACGGTACGGAAATAAAATCGGAAATTACAGCGTCAGGTTCCGTAAAGCCTGTCTCCCGCGTCTCCGAGTCCCGGGAGAATGAAACCCTTGTCGTTGAGGCAGTCATCAAGGCAGCATGTTACCATTTCAAATTTTTTCCTGTCAGCCGGCCTGATGCTTTTCATGATCTTCCTCACTCCTTCCGGTGCGGCTATCACAGATGCAAGCCTTATCTTCTTTATGCCTAGCTCGAACAGGCGGTTGATCACATATATTGCGCTTCCGCCTGTTGCAATCATCGGATCCAGTATCACCACCATCAAGTCCTCTCCTTTGCGGAATTTCGGAAATCTGAAATAGTACGGCATCGGCTTCAGGGATTTCTCATCCCTGTACACGCCCACATGCCCGATCGCGGCTTCGGGGACAAAATATACAAATCCCTCAAGAAGCCCGAGACCTGCCCTCAGAATGGGGACAAAAACTATCCGCTCCTTTAGCATGCTCCCCCTGATCTTTCTGAAAGGTGTCTGCACGGGTATTGTCTTCAGCGCCGCCTCTGAAAGGACTTCAAGAGCAAGTATGTGAGAGATAATGTCGAGAGAATACTTGAACTGCTGTTTTGAAGTTGCTTTGTCTCTTATCACAGACATGTGGCTCTTCAGAACCGGATGCTCAATTACCTTAAGACTCTTCACTATTGAATTCTGTTAACTTGAATCAAAGCAACTGCACGTCGAGCTGAGTCTTTACTTTCTGCGAAGTCTTCATTGACTGCCCTCTTGCAGAAAGGCTCAGCCCGAGGTCAATGCTTGTTGAAGTTTCCTTCTTTACTACACAGCTTCTTGTTATGTCGTACATGATCTTTCCTCTTCCGCCGGTGCTGATCTCTTCCGCTTTGTATGTCATCCCCTGTTCCTTGAACTCCTTTTCAATGAACTCAACGGCAAGATCAGCATCTATCGTAAGCACAGTCTTTCCGTTCTCTTCCTTTACATCGGATATCCTGTAAGTCAGGACATTTTTGACGGGGAAGATAAGTATCTGCGTATCGTATGACCTTGTCCATGTAGAATCCCTGTAAACATCCTTTGTCGGGAACATTTGGAACTGCTGCTGAAGCACTGCCGTAATGGCTTCCTTTCCGAATGAGTTCTTAAGTTCGTTCTTCATCTCCGATGACAATGTATCTCCGAGACCTTTGAAGATCTTGTCGTAAACTGCTTCGAGCCCGTATAGCTCCGAGATCTCACCCTGCGGAGAGACCCTTGCATAGAACTCTTCGTTCATGATCGAGTTGTACTGGATGAAATCAGGCTTCGAATGAACGGAGTCCCTGACATTGGAATTGTAAGTGATGCTTACTGTGGAATCGCCCGACTTTACAGTTGAAACAATGTTTATGCTGTCAAAGCGAATCTTGTAAGTTATGATCCCGTTTGAAGCTACATCGTTCACTTCTTCCGTGTAAAAATAATTGATATCCTGCTCCGATGTCATTTCTTTGTTGGCTGTGAGAGGACTCTTCTCTGAAGAGGTTGTCTTTGCATTGATCTTGTATCTGAACACTTCGCCCTTCTTGGGTTTCAGTACAAGTGAGATCCTGGTGCCCGATTCATCTTTCTTTATGAGTTCCGTGCTTTCTCCCTGCTTCTTATCGTCCTTCTTTTCACCTTCGCCGGTTTGCTTGTTGTCACAGCCCGCGAGTCCGAGCAAAAGGGCCGCCGTAAAGGCCAGAAGTACAGGGAATATGGCTTTGCCTGACATTTATATCCTTTCGTGATTCAATGAATAAATTGAAAAAATATACCATTTGTGGCTCTGAGATTCAAAGCAATACAAAGTGTTTCGGCAGCGCTCTTGCCTGTGGTGTGCAGAGCTCAGATGTCTGTTCCGGCCGGAATTCCTGTTTTTGCCATTGAAATTAAAATCGCTTTGAGCAAACTTGCATTTGTACCTGCCGGAAAATGTTTATTCTGCAAATGCGCGTTCCCGTAATTTGAAATGTCGCGCAGGATACCGCCCGCAGGAATTCTCACACAATAATCCGTACTGTTATGGACCTCTCAACAGAATACATGGGATTGAAGCTCAGGAACCCTATCGTTCCTTCTGCATCCCCTCTCTCAAAAAGCATTGACAAGGTAAGAGAACTGGAAGACAACGGCGCGGCGGCTATTGTCGTCTATTCGCTGTTTGAAGAGCAGATCTCCCATGACGCAAACGAGCTTGAGCACTACATGAGCTACGGCTCCGAAAGTTATGCCGAGGCTCTTTCGTATTTTCCTGCGGTTGATGATTACAACCTCGGGCCCGATGAGTATCTCAAGCATATATCAAGACTGAAGGAAGCCGTGGAAGTGCCTGTCATAGGCAGTCTTAACGGAGTTTCAACCGGTGGCTGGCTAAGATACGCAAAGCTTATCGAGGAAGCGGGTGCAGACGCACTTGAACTCAATGTCTATTACATCCCGACAAACCCCGAAATGGAGGCAAGAGATGTAGAGGAGATCTACGTCAGCGACCTTGCAGAGGTGAAGAGAAATCTTAAGATACCGGTGGCAATGAAACTCAGTCCCTATTTCTCTTCTTTTTCCAACTTTGCCTGCAAACTTGACAAGACAGGAGCGGACGGGCTTGTGCTGTTCAACAGGTTCTACCAGCCGGACCTTGATCTCGAAAATCTTGAGGTCGTACCTAATCTCGAGCTCTCGACAAAGCGTTCTATGAGGCTTCCTCTTAGATGGATCGCCATTCTGTACGGCAAGGTAAAGGCAAGCCTCGCGGCAACAAGCGGCATTCATTCGTATGAAGACGCTATGAAAATGATCATGGCCGGAGCGGATGTGGCATGCATGTGTTCCGAACTGCTTAAGAACGGCCCAATCAGGATCAGCGAGGTTCTTGCAGACATGCGCGCATGGATGGAAGAGAAGGAATATGAGTCAATTGAACAGATGAAGGGAAGCATGAGCCAGAAATCCGTTGCGGATCCTTCGGCCTTTGAAAGAGCAAACTACATGAAAGCGCTCAACAGCTATAAACTGCTTGTCTGAACCGGGAAGCTGTCATTTGCTTTTGACGGCGGCGGACACGACAAAGCAAACGTCTATCACGCCATTGACGCCGAAGAATACGGAAAGAGAACATTAGCAGGTATGTTTGCTTACCGTAAGTTCCTGCTTAATGAGTTTCATTTACTTGGGATACACAAGAACGATGGCCACTCTCGCGCCCCACTCAGGATTGTTCACAGCCGCGCTTGAGTAGTAATAAACCGGCGCAAGCTGAATGCTCGCGGGTTGTTTCTTGCCGAATCTGATCACCTGCGTGAGATTCAGCGCTATCAGTCCGGAAGTAAGTCTCTTGTTCTTCCAGTCATAGGAATTCTCCGATGATGCACCTAAACCAAAACCTCCGGCAAAATTGTATGAGAAAAACGGCTGAACAAAGAGAGCATTAATGTCCTGTCTTTCTTCACTGCCTGCCACCGACCACAGATTGTTTGCAAGTGCCCCAATGGTCCAACCGCCGGGCTGAGCGAGTACAACTCCCGTTGGGCCGAGCAGTAACTTCTTTGTGCCAAGCAAGTCATTCGTAGCGGAAGGAATTGAAAGCGCCGGGCCGACACCCCAGATGAGTTTACTGCCTGCAGGAGAAAAGAATGCCGAATAGAGAATGTCGCCGAGTCCGTTTTGCCTTTCCGAATTCACAGCTTTGTTTTGCGCTATGACCGGCACTATCACTCTGTTGATGAGATTTAATTTCTTTCCAAGCGACACCGGTATAACGGGCTGAAAGTTAAGAAGATATTTGTAGCCGTCAGAACTTCCGATCCCAAACTGGAAATTATTCTGAAACGGAACACTGATAAGGTCCGCTACAGGGTTAGCCAATGCCTTTGCTATATCATCTCCCGAAGACTGTGAGAATGAACTTGAACTGAAAATTGAAACCGACATAAGCACAAATGTAATTACCTTCAGTCCGGTTTTTTTCATTTTAGTTTGAACAGTTAGTGTTGAAGAATCCGAAAGCTATGATCCTCAGAATACTTCATTCCAGTCATTCTTCATGCTCACCACAAGAGTACCGTCGGCATCCGCATTATCCAAAGCCGCGGAGAGCGTACTGATCTTGAAATCCCTGTCATAAGCAAACTCTCTTTCACCATCGTCATGATGAAGAAGCAAAGTCAGGCTTCTGCCGTTTCCTGCCTTCGTGTATCTGAGCATTGCCCTGTCACCGTCAGAGTTTCCGAATGCAAGAACGGGCCTCTTTCCGATGCAATAGTTGATGTTGATCACCTTTTCATCCTTGTCGTTGAAGTCCCTCAAGCCGGCGATCCTTGTAACAACCGGCCCTTCTTTGTCAGTCACAAGTTTTGTATTGCCTGTTGAGCCAATCACTCTGTGTGTCGGGATACCGTAAACCTTCTGAGATATGACCCGCATGAACTCAATCCCGCCGCCCGATACTATGAATGATTTGAAACCGTTTGCGCTCAGAAACATCAGGAGCTCATTTTGCGGCTTGTACGCAACTTTGTAAAATGATCTTTTGAGTTCGGGATGAACAGCCGTTTGAAACCAGCTGTTCACTGCAACAGCATACTCCTCCGGAGTGGATTCTCCTGATGCCATGAAAACTGCATTCATTATCTGCTGTTTGTCAAATGTGATGAGCGTCTTCATGTCTCTTTCTGCGATTGCTTTGTAAGGCTGAACTTCCGCAAGTTCGGGCTGTCTCCTCAGGAGATCGCCGAACCTTTCAAGAAAGTAATACAATTGTACCTGAAGCGGATACTCGCACCAAAGAGTGCCATCGTTGTCAAACACTGCTATTCTTTCCTCCGGAGGTATGTAATCAGGGCCTGATTGATCGGTAACGTCTCTTACAAAATCAACGATCGCATTCCGTGTTGCACAGTCATTCCAGCAACTCAGCTCTCTTGCTTCCATCACTTTTGAATTTAGGATAAGATAAATTTAAAAAGCCATGATCAGAATCTGAGCATGGCTTTGGATTAATTTCTGTTTTCTGTCAGTGAAGAGCTCCGCTCATTGCATCATTGATCATATCATTTGTCTGTTCAATTGTAAAACTTCCCGCTTTCTGGCTTGGCGGGAATTCCTTAAAAGTTGCCATAAAATCTGCAACCGCTTTTTGTGCCGGACCGAGTACGAATACTCTTCTGAAGTACCAGTCAAAATATGTATTGGAAGTTATGTCTGCCCTCTCATACGGATCAGTTCTGAGATTGAACAGCTTCGGGCATCTCAGCTTCACGAACGGTTCGGCCCAGACCTGCAATGTTCCTCTTGCCCTTTGTTCCATGAATACAGCCTTCCAGTTATCAAATCTCAGGCAGACAATTTCACCATCGTCATTGAAATAAATGAATCCCTGCCTCGGACTTGAATCTTCCTTGCCCGTAAGATAGCCTGAGAGGTCGTGGCCGTCAAGATGCACTTTGAACTTGCTTCCATTGACTGCGGTGCCCTTTTTGAGTTTTTCCTTAACATCGGGATCACCGGCAACGGAGAGAATTGTCGGGAACATATCAAGATGGCTCATTATGCCGTTGAGCTGAGATCCCGGCTTTATGTGTCCGGGCCATCTGAACAGTGCCGGCACGCGGAAAGCGCCTTCCCAGTTCGAGTTCTTTTCATTTCTGAAGGGAGTCATTGCGCCGTCCGGCCATGTGTTCATGTGCGGGCCGTTGTCAGTGCTGTACATTACAAAGGTATCTTCTGCAATTCCGAGTTCATCAAGAAGATCTATCAGCTCCCCGACATTCCTGTCATGGTCTATCATAGTATCGTGATACTCCGATTGCCACCTGCCTGCCTGTCCTTTGCTCTTCGGCTTTGTGTGTGTGAATGCATGCATATGAGTGGTATTGAACCAGCAGAAGAATGGCTCATCATTCTTGCTTGCATTCTTTATGAAATCCTTTGCGGCTTTTGCAAACTCATCATCAACAGTTTCCATTCTCTTCTTTGTCAAGGGGCCTGTATCCTCGATCCTCTGCTTTCCCACTTTGCCGAATCTCGGATCAACGGTTTTGTCGTCTTTGTCCGTTGCCCAGCAGTGAAGCACACCCCTTGGGCCGAAATTCTTCTTGAAGTTCGGAAAGTCCTTTTCATTCGGATAGTCAGGATGTTCCGGCTCCTCTTCTGCATTCAGATGATACAGATTTCCGTAGAACTCGTCAAAGCCATGAACTGTCGGAAGGAATTCATTTCTGTCACCCAGATGATTTTTGCCGAACTGTCCCGTTGTATATCCCAATCCCTTCAGCATTTGAGCTATGGTCACATCACGGGCCTGAAGGCCCTGAGGTGCGGCGGGCATTCCGACCTTCGAAAGGCCTGTCCTGTACGTGCACTGCCCGGTTATGAATGCGGATCTTCCTGCAGTGCAACTTTGCTCACCGTAGTAATCAGTGCATATTGCACCTTCCTTTGCAATCCTGTCAATGTTCGGAGTCCTGTATCCCATGAGCCCCATGGAATAGCAACTGAGATTTGACTGTCCGATGTCATCTCCCCAGATGATCAGGATGTTGGGCCGCTTTGCCTTGCCTTTTGCCGCTACGGTTTTTGATTTTTTCATTTTGCGATTTTTAATTTCCCGAGGCAGTTAGAGGATTCACTTGCCCGATGGTTTAGAAGTTGTGCATCTTACGCTATCAAAATCAAACTTTCAAACCCTTTCTCAGCGGGAAGCGGGAAATTTTTTGCGGATTGTGAAATTGGCATCCTGAACTCACAGATTAGAATGCTTTCGTTTACATAAGCGTCTGCGCTCAGAATCACAAATGAGCCCGGATGCCCGGCAATGCTCATGCTTTTTGAATATTTCACTGAGAGTCCGGCAACTGGAAACATTGATTGTACGGAAGCAACATCTGCCCCAAGAAAAATATTTTGTCCCTTGGGCCGGTGAAGATCACAGATGGAGATTCAGAACGGCCTGATTCTGCATTCAATCTGAAAACCATACACCTGTATAAGCCTGCTCAGTACCAGAAGTACTGAAAAGAAATCCCGTAGAAGTCAAAGTCAGATCCTCTGCGAATTACGGCACCGGTATGATACTGAAGTTTGACAGCAAGATTCTTCGACAATGCGCTCGAAACGACTGCACCCATTCGCCAGTTGTCTTGTTTTGTATTGTTGCTCACACCGTTTATACTTGTGTTTCCGCCGTTTGAATATGCAACATTGATCCCTGCCCAGGCAATGTTCTTGAAGACGTAGTTTATCTGCCCCTGTATATTGAACAGCGGATCAGTCTCCAGCTTATTGGTCTTCAAGTATTCATTGTTGGCAGTAAAGAACCAAACACCTGTGTAGATCTCGCCGTAAAAATCTCTGAACCTTTGAGAGAATCCGATCTCAGGCTTGAACCCCCACCTGTTTGTTCCGAGATTTATGAGCTTGTCTTCGAAATACTGTCCTGTAGGAGCCGAAACGACAATGCTTGCGCCAACAACTGTTCCTTCTTTTTTCTTCATATAATCCGCAATCGCCAGTGCAGGCGAGCCGACAAAATTAAATCCAAATCTGATGCGCATATCTGCAAACCCGGACCTTGTGCCTGCTGTATCTCTTCCTGCAAGTTTTGCCGTGCCTGACAGAAATGAATACGGAAGGGAAACCTGTATCCTTGCAAGGTTGCCGAACATTGAAAACGTCCTGACATATCCCCCGATAATATTGTTTGAATTGATCTCAAGTTCTTTGATCGGAGCGGCAGGATCTGCTACAATGTTTCCGCTTGTAAAGTTGTAGTTCAATGCCGCAAAGTTTGCATTCACAGGCAGATTGGAGTAAGCGCGGGGCTCTATCTCCTGTGAAAATGAAACAGTAAACCAGATTGTAATCAGCATAAGCTGAAGCAAAACCGATCTCAGTATCATGGCTGTAATCACTTTTATTTTTTCCTTACTACTAATCTGCATCCGAGGTGACAGGTAGAAGTATCTACCGGCTGAGCCATCCTGGCAGAAGGCCTGTATCTTCTGCAGTAATTCGGGGCGCAAAGATAAGACCCGCCTTTCATGACTCTTCGCGGGATCAGACTGCCCGGTGAACGGGCATCCATACTTCCTTCCTGTGTTCCACCCCTTGGATTTATACTCGAACAGCAACTGTTCTCAAAAGCACTGTGATGCTGATACCAGTCTGTTGTCCACTCCCACACATTTCCGATCATATCATAGAGGCCATATCCGTTAGGGGGATACTGTCCAACCGGTGCCATGAGTTCGTAACCGTCAGCGACCGTGTTCTCCACCGGAAATTCTCCCTGCCATGTATTTGCCATTGCCTTCTCGCCGGGATACATTTCATCTCCCCATGCATACTCTTTTCCCTCAAGCCCCCCTCTTGCGGCGAACTCCCATTCAGCTTCAGTAGGAATTACCTTGCCGGACCAATTTGCGTATGCCTCAACATCTTCATACGCAAGCTGAACGACAGGATAATCATCCTTTCCATTCAGGTCAGAGCCGGGACCGAACGGATGCTTCCAGTTTGCACCGGGAATGTAAGTCCACCAGTTGAAATAATTTCGCAGATCAACTTTTTGTTCAGGCTTTACAAATACAACCGATGCCGGAACAAGCAACTCGGGAAGAGCTCCGGGATAGTCTTCAGCATTGGGCGCCTTCTCGCAAAGCGTAACGTAGCCGGTTGATTCAACAAACTTCCTGAATTCTGCATTTGTAAGTTCAAACTTATCCATCCAGAAACCGTCAACTGTTACTTCATGAACAGGTGATTCCTCCTCATAATGGTCATTTGAACCCATACTGAATTTTCCTCCGGGTATCCATACCATGTCCGGGTACGGCGGAGTCTTACTGTCCTGCTCAGATTGTCCGTGCTTTTCAATAATTGGATCCAATTTTCTCAGCAAATTTTTAAAATCCGGTTTGGCAAGATCAGGCGTGAGCCATCCCGCAAAAACTATCCGCCGCTTCTTCTTTTATTATGAATGATGTCAAGAACTTTGTACATCAAAGTACCTATTATCAGGTAAAGCAGAATCACAGGAAGATGCTCCTGAACAGTGTTATTGATCTGTGCAAAAATTATCGCTGGAGCAGGGAGTCTCATAAGCAGTGACCCTGCCAGCACATATCCGGAACTCTTCTCGGGATACCCGAGTATCACTCCAACTATGAGGGAAAGCAATGCAAACCCAAGAACAAGAAGGACTGCAGTGAGTGTTAGTTTTGAGATCTCAACAACAGCGACAATCAGCAGTAGTATTACAAGCGCAAGTCCGGCAATCTTTCCGGCCAGGTTAACTACCTTCAATACAGAGGAAACTTTTGCCGGGAGATAGATACTTATGAGAAATCCGGCTGATAGAGGAAGAATGAAAAGGATCAGAAGCTTAATAAACAGTTCCTTATAACCGAGATTGAAATCCAGTCCGAAAACTGACTTAACCGCGAGAAGAGACAAGGGTATTAGAAACATAGAATAGATCAGCGCAATAACAAACCATGCAAGTTTTATCAAAGAATCCTTATCCTCTTTTCCGCTCTTCCCAACAATTGAAGGCATGATCGGAGAGATCGAAACAAGGAAGATACCTCCCCATATTATCTTGTTTGCCGTATCATAGTAGAAAAGAAAGGCGGCGATTGCAGGCATTACAACAAACATCGCGAGTGAATATCTGAAGATCATGCCTGTACGATCTTCAAGCAGACGCAAGTGAGGTTTTTCAAACTGCAGACCCATGCCAAATGAGGTTGCAGGAACAGCGATCAAAGCGGCAATTGCCACGAGCTTTGGAATTAATTCTGCCATATCACATTTAACTTTTCTAATCGAAAATTTTCAACTCAGATACCCAGAAGAACTTCTGTGTGAAAGGACCGCCTGCATACATCCGGTGACATTTCCGGCCTTATTTACCGAACTTTAAGACAAGGCCGCCGCCGAGTCCGAACTGAAACATGGAAGACTCCGGATTGATGCTTGAGCCTGTTCCGGCCGACCCCGAATAGAAACCGCTTGAAAAGGCCTTGACGCCTGACAGCGCCTGTCCGGTCAGCTTAATGCCGAATGTTTCGGAGATCCAGATATTCGCTCCCGCCCTGAAGCCGTAAGCAAAGACAGTTGACGAGGACTGTGCACCCGGAAGCGGATCCTTATTTTCAAATATGCCGATGCCAAGCATTGCGCCTCCGAAAAATTCCATCGGCGATTTCTTCGGTTTTGTATAGGCAGTACCGCCAAGCATGACGAAGTTCATTCCAAGTCCCGGCACAAATCCCGTATCATTCAGATTCAGATTGTACGTGTACTTGACGTTCACTTCCGTATCTTCACGAAAGTACATCAGCTCCACGCCAAAATCTTTTGACGGAAAATATTCTATGCCGGCACCGTAGTAGAGTGCGCCGCTGATGTCGCCCTGAAAATACTGGCCGTCGTCTGCACGCGCTTCGATCTTGTCATCAAATCCGTAAACACCGTAAACATTGCCGCGCCATTGCGAAAATGAATTTTCCGAGAACGCAGAAAGTACTAACAATGCAATGATTGCAGGGAGGAGTCTGATTCTTACTCGCATAATGCTTTTCTTATGTACGATTAGGGAAAAATTAGATTGCTCTTTGGCATCGGTCACTCATCACATCATTTCAATTCTTAACTCAATCTCAAAAAAACAGCCGGGACTATACGCCTGAATTCACGAGGCCGTCATCCCGGCAATAATGATAATTCCAAACTTCTTCAGTATCGGATTCCGCTGAATCAGTCTCAGAACTTAACAGCGCAAATTACATTCTCGGCAACTTTGTTTTCTTTGCGCCGCCGAACTTGAACGTAAGGCCTCCTCCGACGCCAAACTGGAACATTGAAGATTCAGGTGCAACACCTGCGCTGACTCCGCCGGTGCCGACATAAAATCCGCCGCCGAAATCCTGCGCGCCCGAAACGAGCTGACCCATCAGCTTAAGCCCCACATTGTTGGAAAACCAGATGTTGGTTCCTGCCCTGAAGCCGTAAGAGAATGCAGTCTCGGATGAACTTGCACCGGGCTTTGCATCCTTGTTTTCGAAGATCCCAAGACCAAGCATAACGCTTCCGAACAGTTCAAGAGGTGAATTAGGTATAGGTGTGTAACCGTTGCCGGAGAGCATTATGAAATTCAGGCCTGTACCGTAAGTTTCTGTTGTGTCCCTGTTGTTAACGCCGTACTTGTAGTTGATGTCAAAGTCGGTGTCTTCCCTCATATAGAGAACTTCGATGCCGTAATTTCTCTGAAGCACATACTCAACACCGCCGCCCCAGATAAAAGGCCCCTTGAGTGTACCGGAGTAAAACGTTCCGTTTGTTGTGGTAAGTTCGATGTCGTCATCAAACCCGTAGCCGAAGTATGTATTGACTCTCCATTGGGCCTGTGCAGAACTGCCGGCAATTGCAAGGCCAATGAACAACATAAAAAGTGTAAATGTTCTTTTCATTTTTTGTTTGTTTGATTTGTTCGCTTTGATTGATCCAATATGTATGTAATGGTTTCTTTTATCAATTGACTTCCACTGTCGCTCATTCGCCCTTCTGCCACGGCCATCTTCCTTCCGTTTCAAGGGTCAGAGTCCAGCTAAGGAATGTCCTGATGATTATCAGCAATGCAAGGATAAGCGTGGCTTCAAGCGTAGGCTTCACTATCACAGTCCTGATAATGTCTGCCGCAACAAGAAACTCCAGCCCCGTCTGCAGAACCTTGGCTATCATGATCTTGTATTTCTGATAAACTGTTATGTCACGCTTCGTGATGTTCACAACGCTTCCGAATAGCGCATAGATGAACACGAGTCCGATCAGAATTACTGCAACCAGTTCAATTCCCCTGGCTACATTCTCTACAAATGACACAAAGAATTCTTCAAACATTTTTGGTATGAGGTGATAACGTTGCCGGACACTGCCGCAAGAAGATCACGCAGACAACCTGCATCCTGTTGCATCCGGTGACATTTTAATGCAGGCAAATTAGCAAATATGAATTTAGTTTCTTAGACAATTGTATCTTGCATCTGGAAAAAATCACGCAATTGTGAATGCGATGAAGCAACAGATCAGGAGCCGGTTTCGGAGAATCGGCCGAACAGCTCTTCAAGTCAATTTGCTGTTCTCTGCATTGTCACTTCAAGAGCATCATCTTTCCCGTGCGGGTCACTCCTTCTGACTCAAGCACATAGAAGTAAAGTCCCGATGTGAGTTCATTTGAGCTGAACGGGACACTGTAGTTACCGGGAAGCTTTGATTCATTGGACACCAATTGGATGACTTCCCTTCCGAGCATGTCATAAACTTTGAGATTCACAACTGACCTGCTCTTTACAGAATAGCGGATAACAGTGCTGCCGTTGAACGGATTCGGGTAATTATAAATCAATCCAAACTCTTCGGCAGATTCTGAGATGCTGAGAGGTTTTACATTCCAGTCTTCTTTAACAACTCTGTAGCTGTAGATCAGATTCTCCAGACTGAACTCGTAAGCTTTTTGCCCCGAGGGAGTAACTTCAGTGTAAGTGATGTTGCTGAATCCCCACGATATGCTTGTGTTGCCGTTCGGAAGCCTTTCCACATAACCCATTGCAAATGAATAGATAGGCGGATCATTCCTGTACTCCCAGATCCGCGTGCATGTCCTGGCAGATTCATTGATGCTGTATTCAACCGCTCTTGAAACTTTCGGGTTGTGGAAGTTTCCGTTGTCAAACAATGTAAATGTTCCCGCGGCTGTTCTCCTGATCGCATGCTGATAAGAGAACTTAATACTGTCATTGAGAAAAGTGAACTGATTGTTCTTTCCTCCGAGCCTCCAGATCTTTTCCCCGGTTGTCCTGTTTATCTTCGTGACCTCTGACATATTCCTGCTCGACAAAAGCAGGTTGCCGTCGTAGTCAATCTCAATGGCATTACCGTGGCAGTAGTCTATTACTCCGAGACTCAGGTCCACGCTGTCGGCATCGGTGATCTCAAAATGGTCCCAGCTTCTCCACTGAAACACTGCATTCCGGGAAGGATCTATCTCCTGAATGATCAGTCCCGTTACCTGTGCATTCTTCTGGCCGCCCGGCACTATCTTGCTCATGTTGATCTCTTTCACATCGTAACTCATAATTATGTAGTTGCTGTTCGGAAGCACTATCAATTCGTGAAGATCGGTTTCATAACCGTTGACGGTATAGAAAGAATCTGTGATGTTATACGAAGAGTCCATTCCAAAATACATCTGCCCCTGATTCCTGAAAAAAGTTAGCAAGCCCGTCTCCTGAAGACGGAAATCGTAGCAGGGTGAAGGCATCTGCCCGGCATACAGAAACTGACCGGATGGCTTCATGGCAACCAGGTACGGATTCTGTGGGAAGTTTCCGAAGAATATAGTTCCGGGAGAAGGATTGGAATTCACATGAATTGTGATCTGCGGCTCGGTTGCAGGCAGGTGCGGATAACCCCGAGCGGAATGTTCCTCGTTTCCAAAATCATTTCCAAACTCCGCCTTGCGGATCTTCAGCAGTGTCTTCATCTTCTCTTCTTCACTCATGGGATTTTCATCTGCAGTGAATTCAAATGCATGCAGTGTTTCCTTGCTGAATTTGTTCGTGAGCATCACAGACACAACCTCACCGCGGCCGAAGTCTATTGAAGGGTCCAGCAGAAGCAGTTTGCCTTCTTCCAGAATCTTTGCACTCGATGGAATGGCACCGCTCATTGAGCCTTGCACAGAGATCTCTGATCCGTCAAGAATGTTCCGGGCGTCCGAATCAAATCTTATCAGAATATTCTCTTCGGCATTTACAAGTTCAGCTTGATGAACGGGAGACGTGTAAACAACTTTTGGGCCGGCGTATGAGGCGCCAGCGACACTGACGGCAACCGTAAGAAATAAAAGGAAGATTGTAGCCTGTTTCTTCATTCTTCAAATTCAGATTTAGATTAAACGCACAATTTCAAAAACATAGTGGAAGCCCGGGCAAGATTCTCCCGGCCTCCGGAACTGGTTGAAACTGCATTTTGAAAGGGTTCAATATAGCCATTAAGGAAATTAAGAAAAATCCCGGCGGGATTGAGCGGAGTCCCGGATTTCATTTGCGCCGGAAAGTTGAACGGGAAGCAATTCAGGAGATGTTGGAGGTCAAACGGACTGCCCGGAGCTCAATGCCGTCCGCTGTTTATTTGACTTCAATATCTTCGCCTTAATCTTTAATTTACAGCTTTACAACACAATAACTGAACCAAACAAATAAACCTGCAATAATATTTTGAAGACCATTGAAGAAGTAATAGAAGCCGAGAGTATGGTTGTCCGCTTCTCGGGTGACTCCGGGGACGGAATGCAGCTTACGGGAATGCAGTTCACAGACACTGCGGCATTTCTGGGAAAAGACCTTGCGACATTCCCGGAATTTCCGGCAGAGATAAGGGCTCCGGCAGGAACACTTGCCGGTGTTTCAGGATTCCAGGTACACTTCGGAAGCAAAGACATATACACCCCGGGGGATGAATATGATGTACTTGTAGCAATGAATGCCGCCGCGCTGAAAGCCGATCTTAAGAATCTCAAGAAGGGCGGGATCATAATTACAAACACTGCCGGATTCGATTCAAGAAATCTCAGGCTTGCCGAATATCCCGAAGGCGCTAATCCGCTTGAGGATAATTCACTTGACAACTATATCGTTTACAAGGTGAATGTTTCGAATCTTGTAAAAGAAGCTCTCTCCGGAATGGGGCTTAGCAACAAAGAACTTGAGAGGTCCAAGAACATGTTTGTGCTCGGAATGCTTTACTGGATCTTTGACCAGTCTCCCGAGTACACCATAAGCTTCATACAGGAGAAGTTTTCCAAGAACCAGTCAATTGCCGACGCCAATATCAAGGCGCTCAAGGCCGGATGGAACTACGGAGACACCACGGAGATCTTCAATACGCGGTTCAAGATCAGCACTTCCAAACTTCCTGCCGGGACATACAGAAACATTACCGGAAACAACGCCGCAGTCATTGCGCTGATAGCGGCCGCAGAGAAGTCGGGCACTCCCCTGTTTCTTGGTTCGTATCCGATCACTCCGGCATCCGACATACTTCACGAGCTCTCAAGGTACAAGCACATGAATGTAAGGACTTTTCAGGCTGAAGATGAGATCGCGGGTATATGCTCTGCGATAGGCGCATCTTACGGCGGATCGCTCGGAGTCACAACAACTTCCGGCCCGGGCATGTCACTGAAGGCGGAAGCAATGGGCCTGGCAGTGATGCTCGAAATTCCGCTGGTGATAATTAACATCCAAAGGGGCGGCCCGTCAACCGGACTGCCTACAAAGACTGAACAGTCGGACCTCATGCAGGCACTTTACGGCAGGCACGGAGAAGCTCCTTTGCCTGTGGTTGCCGCCGCATCTCCCGCAGATTGCTTCGAGGCTGTGTATGATGCATGCAAGATTGCCATAGAACACATGACGCCGGTGATCGTACTGAGTGACGGTTATATTGCCAACGGTTCAGAGCCGTGGAGATTTCCAACCGAGGATCAGCTTCAGCCGATCAAAGCTGAATTCGTTGACAAGCCAAACTCCGAAGAGGGAATTTTCTTTCCTTACAGAAGAGATGAAAATTATGTAAGGCCGAGAGTAAAGCCGGGAACGCCCGGGCTCGAGCACAGGATAGGCGGACTTGAAAAGGCAAATGAGACAGGAAACATATCTTACGATCCGAACAATCACGAACTCATGGTAAAGCTCAGAGCCGCAAAGATCAGATCTATCGAGAACTTCATCCCCGAACAGAAGCTTGACTCAGGAAACGAGAATGCAAAGGTGCTCGTGCTGACATGGGGATCAACATACGGCTCCGCAAAGGCCGCCATGATGGAACTCCTTGAAGACGGCTGTGATGTTGCGCATGTACATCTCCGATTTCTTAATCCTCTGCCGAAGAATCTCGGACAACTTCTGAAGAATCACAAATATGTTCTGATCCCCGAAATAAATGACGGGCAACTTATCAGAGTTATCCGCGACAGGTTCCTTATTGATGCGGTTGGGCTCAGCAAGATCAAAGGTTTGCCGTTCACAACTTCCGAGATCAAGAACAAGGTAATCGAACTTTTAAACAGCTAACAACACACAATGTCAGACACTATAACAGCGCCCGTTGCTCCAAAGCTCACAAGCAAAGACTTTGCTCCTGACCAGGATGTTAAGTGGTGCCCGGGTTGCGGAGATTACTCCATACTGAAACAGGTTCAGACCATCTTTCCGGAACTTGGAGATGACAAAGAGGACTTTGTCTTTATCTCCGGTATCGGCTGTTCCTCCCGCTTCACTTATTACATGGACACTTACGGTATGCACTCGATTCACGGCAGGGCCACAGCAATCGCTTCCGGACTCAAGGCCGCAAGGCCTGATCTGAAAGTGTGGGTTGTTACGGGCGACGGAGATGCAATGTCAATAGGCGGGAATCACTTCATTCACCTGCTGAGAAAGAATTTTGACATCAAGGTGCTGCTCTTCAACAATCAGATCTACGGCCTGACCAAAGGTCAGTACTCTCCCACTTCAGAAACCGGGATCGTTACAAAGTCAACACCCTTCGGTTCTATCGAAGAGCCGTTCAACACCGCTGAGCTTGCACTGGGAGCAAAAGCGACTTTTGTATCAAGAACTCTCGACCGTGACCCGAAGCATCAGCAGGCAGTCCTAAGAAGAGCCGCAGGCCATAAGGGAACTGCTTTCGTAGAGATATATCAGAACTGCCCGGTGTTCAATGACGGCGCATTCTTCCTGTTCTCCGAAAAGGAAACCAAGAAGGAGGAAGCACTCTTTGTTGAAGACGGCAAACCGCTATTGTTCGGAGAGAATGCAACCAAGGGAATCAAGCTTGACGGCTTCAGGCCGGTAGTTGTTGATCTGAGCGAGAACGGAAACTCAGTGAACGATCTCTGGATACATGATGAAAAAGACAAGGTGAAAGCAGGCATACTCGCCGCTTTTTCGGATCTCAACCATCACGGGCATGTTCATCTGCCCCGGCCGTTCGGCGTGCTCTATTCTATCAAAAGGCCGACATACGAAGAGCAAATGGCAAAGCAGATCGAACTTGTGACTGAGAGGAAAGGCAAGCAGTCTCTTAACGAGATCCTTTCGGGCGACAAGACATGGGAGATCGCTTAAGATCTCACTTGAGAGTTCAGGGCGCCCGGTTTTGTTTTGAGATAGCCGGGCACTGTGAATGTCTATATTTCTGATCCATAATATTCTGTTCAGCAAGTTTCACCTGTGTCAGATGATTCATTTCTTGAATGCAAATGATAATCCATCTTAATGACAAAACATATTCCCGAAGGGACCAAAGTATCTTCAGAGAAGAGCTTTGATGATCTCAAAGAACTTGCAGAGAAGAGTCATGAGAAAAAGCATGGCTCCCTGAATGACACTCTTGCCGCAATTCTCCTTTCTCTATCAGCTATTGCTTCAGCATGGTGCAGTTATCAGTCATCAATATGGGACGGCATCTCCTCCCGTTATGCAAATGAGGCCGGGCAATATGAAGTGGTCGCAACAGAACATTCTATCGAAGATTCTCAGAAGCGGATGGCTGATGCGGGAATAGTAACACGGTACATGGAATATCTGAGCAGCGGCAGGCAGGAATATGCGCAATTCATGCTGAGAACGGCAGATGCAAATCTGCGGACTGCAATAGATGACTGGCTGAAGCTTGATCCTGTAAATAATTCTTCCGCACTGCAGTCACCCATGCTCATGCAGTCTTACAAAAGGCCTTACCTCGACAGTGCCAATATATTCCGGGACCTTTCATCAGAAAAGAATGCAGGGGCGCGTGAAGCTGATGATGTGTCGGACAGGTACCTTCTTCTGTCAGTTGCTCTTGCAGTAGCACTTTTCTTTGCCGGCATGTCGGGAACATTCAGGCACAGGCGGCTGCAGCTTGTCAGCATTCTTATCTCAACGATCATCTTTGCATCCGTTCTGATCGGAATTGCTCGTCAGCCGGTGGGAAGCTGACCACAGATGCAGAAACATGAGTTTCATTTTGACATACATTAGGTGAGACCTGTTCCGCCTTGCAAGGTTGAGATTCAGCAACAAATTGTGCAAACCGGAAAAGAAATGTGATTCACTGAAACAATCAGTTCCATTGATAATTTCTTTAATCTCATTCAATCAACTACTCATGATCAGCAGAACAACAGCAATACTCGTGTTGTGCGCTCTGTTCTTCATCGCTCCCGAACTTACCCGCGCAAGCGCTCCCCTTTTTGAAAAGGGAGGACTTACACTTAAGAAGATGAATGAAGCGATTGACATGGCGGAGAACAGAGGAAAGTTCAGACTTCGCCTCAATTATGAACAGGGTTCGCTTCAGGCAAGAAAATTTGATGGAGGAACAGACAGCAAAGTCGTTGCGGATATTTCCGGCCTGAAGATGAAGAAGGGCACGTACAAAGTTTCTGAGCTGAAGGCGGACGTATCTGCATGGAAGTTCGGTGATCTATCCGGAGATCTAAGCAGGGCTCCGAAGAAATATGTGCCATGGGAATCATCAAGGCATTTTGCTCTCGCAGTCGGCGAAGGCGCAATGTTCAATATCTTCATCCCGTGGGCACTGGCAAGATGGGGCAGGGACTGGGAGAACTCAACGGAAGAGAGATGGCCCTTCATAGGATTTCAGTCAATATGGTCAAACCTGCAGGAAGGCTGGAATTATGACGGCGACAACTTTCTGACCAACCTTTTCTCTCATCCTTACGGAGGCAACCTCTTCTTCAACAGCGGAAGGTCAAACGGTTACAACTTCTGGGAGTCATCTGCATTCGCACTTGCCGGCAGTTATATCTGGGAGACATTCATGGAAACGAATCAGCCGGCTATCAACGACTGGGTGAATACGGGCATGAACGGAGCCGCATTCGGCGAAGTACTTTACAGGCTTTCAACGCTTGTTACTGACAACACTGCAAGAGGATCTCACAGAGTGTGGACGGAAATTGCAGGCGGCATTATCAATCCCGTCAGATTGTTCACAAGGCTTGTTACAGGCGAGGCATCAAGAGTGTTTGATAATCCTTCATGGCGGAAACCCGAGATGCTGAACATCAGCCTTAATGCAGGTACAAGAGTTCTCTTTGAGGAAGACAAAGTTCATAATCCCGATTCAAAGGAACTTCAGGGCATCTTTGAACTTGCAATCAATTACGGCGATCCGCACAAACTTGAGCATGCAACTCCCTTCTCACATTTCTATTACAATCTGGCGATAGCATCTTCTTACCCGAGTCTTACTTCAATGAATGTCGTTGGAAGCTTGTTTGCTTTTGAACTTTCTGACAACGAGAAAACCAAGCACAGTCTCGAAGCAACACTGAATTACAACTACATTAACAATCCCGGGTTTCTTTACGGGAACGCATCCATAATGGAGAATCTGAATTCATATTTTAAGATGAAAGGTGATGACGCTTTGAGGACACGGCTTGGGATAAAACTGATTCCTATGGGCGGAACACCCAACGATTATTTTTACGATTCAATTGACGGAAGAACCTATGATTTCGGACAAGGCCTGGGCTGGCTGGGTTCGCTTTCATACTTTGACGGCAGCTGGGAGATTTTCAACATAAACTACGGAATGGACTTCATCTGGACACAAAGCCAGCCGTCATTTTCAAAACATCTGCTTCATGCAGGTTCTGTCACATTACAACTGCCGTTGCGGGACTACATGGTTGTGGGAGTTGGAGCGGGGTATTATAAGAGGAAGAGCTACTACTTTTATCCGGAAGGATATTGCGGTTACAACGTCCCGGGAATGCCGGAGACCAATGCACCAGATGTGACTTACGAGACCCCGATCCTGAGGGTGTTTTTTAAAACAAGAATTCTTTGAAGCCATGAACAAACCTGCAATAGTACTGACCGCATTGCTTATAAGCATTTCAGCATCCGCCGCATTCACGCAGTCACTGCCTCAGGTCAGGCTTGCTGAAAAGGAAAGAACGGAATCCGGCAACAAGCTTTCAGACCAGGTGTCCGTTACATACAATTACATTCACAATCTCGGAAATTTCGGTGACACTTACGAACCAGGCTCAGGCGTGATGTTCAACTACGGGTTCCATATTCCGGAATCATATCTTGTGGTGCTGAGGACAGGATATTACACTCACAAGCTTAGGGAAGGCGCGGACACCGGCTATTCCAGCTTCAAGGTGATCCCTCTTCATGTTGGCGGGCGATATTACCTGTACAAAGATGTATTTATGCCGTACTTCTCCTTCATGAACGGGCTTAATTTTTTCATGAACAGTGAATCGGTAAACGGCAAGGAAGATGAGTCGCTGATACGCTATGCTTTCCAGCTGGGATTCGGATTTGATGTCCGGTTCACAAGGAACTTCGGCATCAATCTTAACATAAACTACAATAACAGCTTTTACGATGCGGGTGATATTTACGCAGGCCAGGAGTCTGCTATGACAACGGGATTCGAGTATTCGGGAGGACTTTCTTACTTTTTCTGAGCCGCAGGGCAATTACTGATCCGGCAGGCATGGGCCGGCTAAATAATAACGGCATCCGAAATTTCCGGATGCCGTATTGTAATAAGAAGTTGTTGTCCGGGGATTAATACCAGTAACCGAGCGTCAGCGCAAGCCCGTACTCGTCTACGTTCAGATAAAGATTATCCTTATTGTATTCAAGCCCAAGGTATTTTATGCCGAGCGAAGTATTCCAGTTCTGATTGAATTTGTAGCCGCAGCCCGCAAGCGCCATCAGTGTCCAGTCAGAGCTTACTCCGAATCCGCCGAAGTCCATCTTCACATAAGTGAACCAGTCCTTCGCCATTGTGAAGTCCGCCTTTACTCCTATCAGGGGATCAACCCATGAGTTGCTGTTGCTGAACATTTTCGACTGCAAGTTCGGGTCAACCGGATCAAGCGTGATCTCCTGATCCATAGCCCAGATCCTTGTTCCTGCATATACATCCACAAAAGTTGCCGTGCTCTTTGAAGGTATTCTGTAGGCAAGCGCCAGGTCCGTAACGAACTCTTTCAAAGTTACATCGCCTGTAGCCAGTCCTTGCCCGCTCGGGTTTGCAACGTCAAATGCCTTCATATTGGCATATACAATATCATACAGCAATGAAACACTCTTGTATTTGAACTTTCCTCCCGCCATAAATGCAAACTTAATATTTCCGACGGCATCGGCAAATGTCTCATTGAATGAAACGCTTCTTGGATATCCTGAGGGAGTATTTGGCACTCCAACAGTGCCGGTTGCACCCATCATCCAGATGTATGGATTTACTGTGAATGAAAAGTCCTTACTCTTCACTTTCTGTTGCGTGCCAGACATTTCGCCGGCAGGTTCGGTGGTTTTAAGATCAAGTTCGTCTTCCGGCAAACCGTCCGAAACAGCGAATCCGGAAGTCACAATGCAAAGCAATAACGTAAGCAGAGTTTTCATATGTCTTGTAATTTCATTAAACATATTGGCTCAGAGTTCAACATTCAATTCCAATATCATTCCTCTTTTACCTAAGTTTCTGAATTTTTCAAATGGAATCAAACACAGCTTTTCCCGGCCAGTAACAAAGCTCAATGAATGCGCTGGCGTGCACGGAATCTAATGAGCGGTAATCAACCTTCTCCTCTACTTTCACTACTAATGCTAATAATATGCGCTCTTTCTTTCCAAGAATATACCTGATCCCTTCCGGGCATTGACTTCATTGTAAGCAACAGCATTTGCATTGTTCTTTGCAGTCTTGTTGGGCACATTGGATTCAGGAGTAATGCATTTAATTACCTACTTGATCTCATTCATCTCAGTTGTTGTGGATTGCTTTACATGGAAGCAGTTATGAAAGAGATGATCGGTCAGTCAGAAAGTCAAACTCCGGGCAAACTTCCATATTGCAGAGTTCTTTGTAACAACAGATCTGCCGCACACTTGCTTCTTCGGGTTATGGTTAACTCTGTTGTTTCGAGATCTAGTTATTGAATGATTCCGGCAATCGACCGGATGTTTAATGAGTCATCATAACTACAAGTAACTGCACAGCTATGATCAGCAGATCATCAGTCATATTGTCATGTCTGTTCTTCACTTCCACACTGATCTCAAAGGCATGCCCTCCCCCGCAGGACCAGCTCTACAGGCTTACGCTCAAAGGAATGTCCGAAGCAATCTTCACGGCGGAGAGCAAAGGAAAGTTCAGGCTCCGGCTTAACACTGTCACATGTACCCGTCAGGCGGAAAGCGGGGTGATTGAACGCATGAACCACGCAAGTATTGATCTTTCCTTTCCCGGTCATTTTCTGCCTTCGTTCAGAATTTCGGAACTGATAAATGAGATGAATGCATGTAAACCGGTTGACTTTGGCCGATCGCTTAGCATGATGCCGAGAAAGCATGTGCCGTGGGAATCCTCGCGACACCTTGCACTTGCAATCGGTGAAGGCGCTGTGTTCAATATCTTTCTTCCGTGGGCATTGTCAAGATATACTACCGACTGGGAGAACACAACCACTGAAAGATGGCCATTCCCCGGGTTTCAGTCTATCTGGCATAACCTGCAGAACGGATGGAACTATGACGGGGATAACTTTCACACCAACCTCTTTTCGCATCCTTACGGAGGCAATATTTATTTCAACAGCGGCAGATCAAACGGATACAACTTCATGGAGTCGTCAGCATTCGCAATAGCGGGAAGCTACATATGGGAAACCTTCATGGAATCCAATCGGCCGGCAATTAACGACTGGGTAAACACAGGAGTGAACGGAGCTGCGTTCGGTGAAGTGCTGTACAGGCTGTCAACTTTCGTAACAGATAACACTGCCAGGGGCTCTTACAGGCTGTGGACAGAGATTGCCGGCGGCTTCATTAATCCCGTAAGGTTTTTCACAAGGCTCGTCACAGGCGAGGCATCCCTTGTGTTTGAGAATCCTTCATGGAGAAAGCCGGAGATGCTGAACATCAGCCTAAACTCCGGCACCAGAATACTGTTCAAAGAAGATGCAGGCAACGATCCTGAATCAAAAGAACTGCAGGGTATCTTTGAACTGATCATCAATTACGGCAATCCATACGAATTTAAATATCCTGCTCCGTTCTCTCACTTCTATTACAATATCGCTCTCGCATCATCTTATCCGAGTCTGACTTCGATGAATATCATTGGGGCACTCTTCGCTTTTGAATTATCTGACAATGAGGATACAAAGCAATGCATCGAAACAACTCTGAACTACAATTACATCAACAATCCGGAATTTCTCTACGGAGGTGCATCTGTAACGGAGAATCTCAATTCATACTTCAGGATAAAGGGTGACGACGCATTCAGGACAAAACTTGGGATCAAGCTGATCCCGATGGGCGGAACACCTAATGACTATTTTTATGATTCAATCAACGGAAGGGCATATGATTTCGGGCAGGGCCTCGGTTGGCTCGGTTCGCTCTCATACTATGACGGAGACTGGGAGATCTTCAATGTCAATTATGAAATGGACTTCATCTGGACTCAAAGCCAGCCTTCTTATTCCAGGCACCTGCTCCAGTCGGGCTCGGTAATGGTACAACTGCCTTTGCGGGATTATGTTGTAGTAGGAGTTGATGCAGGCTATTACAAGAGAAACAGCTATTACAATTATCCGCAGGGCTATTTCGGGTACAATATTCCCGGCAAACCGGAAACAACCGCACACG
The DNA here is from genome assembly GCA_964615795.1 of uncultured Ignavibacteriaceae bacterium. GTDB lineage: Bacteria > Bacteroidota > Ignavibacteria > Tepidaquicellales > Tepidaquicellaceae > JADJAH01. The sequence continues at coordinate 71,067 of CAZTQR010000003.1, read as the reverse complement.
ATGTAAAGCACAAAACTCCTTTCTTAAGAGTGTTCCTCAGAACAAGGCTTCTTTGAATTACACAGGTCCCGGTTCGACTTAATGCATATTGGATTTCCTTTGTATGCTCACGCCGCAAACTGAACTTCACTTTGAAGCGCCTCTGCTTAGCCATATTCACTTAAATCTCAAATCTCTATATTGACCGAAATTATGACTGCACTCTGCGAACCCCTGAGCAGAAGATTCTATCTCAGGGACACTCTCCTTGTGGCCGGCTCCTTGCTTGGCAAGTTCATAGTGAGAAGGATCGGCAATAAGATCATAAGAGCAATGATTGTAGAGACTGAAGCTTACATCGGTGATCACGATCCGGCATCCCATTCTTACGGAAGAGTGACCGAACGCAACAAAGTCATGTTTGGCATTGGAGGCACGGCTTATGTGTATTTTATTTACGGAAATCACTACTGCTTCAACGCCGTGACAGGACGGGAAGGCAAGGGAGATGCAGTGCTCATAAGAGGCGCGGAAATAGTTGAAGGAGCTCACATTGCAGCAAAGTTCAGGAAATTCCCGGTTAATAAATATGATCTTGCCAACGGTCCGGGAAAGCTCTGCGAAGCACTTTGCATTGACAAGTCCTTCAACGGGCATGACCTTACCAGATGCAGCGAACTTTTCATAACCGGCGGAAAGAAGATTCCTCCCGCCATCAGGATCCAAACACCGAGAATTGGCATCAGCAAAGGCAGTGAGCTTAATTACAGATTCATCATAAACGGAAATCCGTGCGTAACCAAGCATGCAAAAAATCCCATTAAGGAAAAAACTAAAGCCTGAACAATGAAGATTAAGTTTTGCGGTGCAGACCGGACTGTTACCGGCTCTCAGCATCTTCTTGAGATCAACGGCAAAAGAGTTCTTCTTGACTGCGGACTGTATCAGGGCAGGCGCGAAGAAGCTTATGAAGTGAACAAGAACTTTCTGTTCGATCCGAAAGAACTCGACTGTGTGGTCCTCTCACATGCGCACATTGATCATTCCGGAAATCTTCCTATGCTTTATTCAAGGGGATTCGGCGGAAGTATTTATTCTACAAGCGCTACAAGGGACCTTTGTGCCATCATGCTTCTTGACAGTGCGTACATCCAGGAAAAGGACATTGAATATGTCAATAAGAAGAGGGCGCGTAAGAACCAGCACCCGTTCAAGCCGCTTTATACTGTAGACCATGCAAGGCAGGTTTTGGAAAATTTCAAGACTGTTGACTACAGGAAGAAATTCTTCATCGACGGATTCGGTGAAAGCGTTTCTGTGGAGTTCTTTGATGCGGGACATATACTCGGATCTGCAATGGTCGTACTGGAGATCAATGAGAAGGGAAGAAAGACCCGCTTTGCGTTTACGGGAGACATTGGCCGTAACAGCCTTCCGATACTTCGCGATCCGGAATTCATAGGTAACTGCGATCACATTATTTCAGAATCCACCTACGGAGGAAGGGTACACGACAAGGCGGTTGATATGTACGCCCAGCTGGAAAATGTTTTGAGACAAGCTGTCGCACGAGGCGGAAAGACAATCGTGCCGGCTTTCAGCGTAGGCAGGACGCAGGAGGTCATATACGCTCTCGCAGCAATCTTTCAGCGCGGAGACATGCAACCCTTTCCGGTATTTGTTGACAGCCCGCTTTCAACCAAAGCTACCGATATATTCAAGATCCACCCCGAATGCTATGATAAAGAACTCATGCAACTTATCCATTCAGGCATTGATGTCTTTGACCTTCCGTTTGTAAAATACATCAAGGATGTGGAGGAATCCAAGAAACTCAACTCATTTAAGGGGCCGTGCATGATCATCTCAGCATCAGGCATGGCAGAGTCCGGCAGAGTGCTTCATCATCTCAAGAACAATATAGAAGATCCCGCCACCACAATTCTGATCGTCGGTTTCATGGCGGAGCATACACTAGGCCGCAGGCTGATCGAGAGCCGAAACATTCCTGATCCGCGCGTGAATATCTTCGGCGAGGAGTACGCTGTTAATGCTAAGGTCGTGGTGCTCAATTCTTTCTCTGCACATGCAGACCGAGATGAGCTTAGAGAGTACTTCGATAAGTTTGACAGGTCAAGGATGCAAAACATTTTCCTTGTACACGGAGAGCTTGATCAGCAGGAAGCTTTCATGAACGGGCTTAAGGAAATGAACTTCAGAAATGTAGAGATACCTTTCAAAGGGCAGGAGTTCAAGATCTGAAAAAACCTGAAGCAGTTACTATTACCTGATGAGCCGCCTGTCATCATCGTCGGGATCGTCCGGAAAAAGTTCATCTGTCCTGTCAATTTTCTCGGGAGTGTCACCGTAATCCAGATCATCGCTATCCGTGTCATTTTCCTCCCAGTCGTACTTTTCGGGAGGATCATACTTTCTGAAAATGAAAGCCAGTCCGGCTCCTATGAGCGCACCGCTCAGATGCGATTCAAATGAGATCTCAGGAGCGACAGGAAACACACCCCATATCATTCCGCCGTACAGAAACACAACAACAAGCGAAAGCGCCATTGACCTCTTGTCCCGCCGGAATAGCCCTGCGAAAAATACATACGCGGCAATTCCGTAAACAATACCGCTTGCCCCGATGTGATATGACTGCCTTCCCACAAACCACACAATGGCTCCGCTTAACAAGTAGATTACTGCAAACACTGTGAAAGAAGCATCCCTGTAGAAATAGAACAAACCGAACACCAGTACAAGCAGGGAAATTGAGTTTGTGAAGATGTGTTCGAAGTCACTGTGAATGAGCGGTGATGCAAGTATGCCGCTGAGCCCTTTCACGCTCCTTGGGAAGACTCCAAAATTGGACAAGTCAATCTGCAAAGCCCACTGCAGAAAATGCACGGCCCAAAGCAGGAGTACAAAACTTATGCTGAATAATGCCGATGAAAAGATCTTTGCCTTCTCAAGGTCCTCTTCTTTGATTCCATTCAGGCCGTATTGTTCTGTGCTCATATTCTTTTGTGCCTCAATATATTACATATGCAGTTTGAGTGATACGCCAATTTGCTTGATACGGGGATCTCCGCGCACCAAGTAACAAATCTGCCGGAGAAATATTTGCGTAATTGTGTACCTGTATGTTCGAGTTTAGCAGAAGTTATACAGCTCACCTGAGGTCAATCTTCAAACCATTAAATTGAGAAACTCCCCGTTGCTTCAACCGATCTCCCCAAGTGCAGATCTGCGCTTATCTGAGTAATCTGCGGGTTTTCAAAATGAGAATTTATGGAATTATTGTAAAGAGTTACACAGAACACTTGCAACTCACCTTCGGTCAATCTTCACACCATTAAGCTGAGAAACTCCCCGACGCTTCATCTGATCTCCCCATGTGCAGATCTGCGCTTATCTAAGTAATCTGCGGGTTTTCAAAATGAGAATTTATGGAATTATTGTAAAGAGTTACA